>JAEZLB010000019.1 GCA_023435945.1 Pseudomonadota bacterium
CCGGATTCCTGGCCAGCATACGCAATACGGAATTGCATGTTGCGCGCCTGGATGATATCGCCTGCGATCTGCTGGTCGAAGTCGAACGTTTCAGCGGCGACGCCAATAACATCTTGTACGACTTTACAGTTCGCGCAGAGCAGCGCGTCTTGCTGACAGGGCGAGCCGCTGTCGTGCTTAATGCCGAAGCGCGCATCCCGATCTGAACGTTCAAGGGAATTTCACACGGAGTTTAACCATGAAATTTGCACTGGTAACCGGCGGCAGTGGTGCTATCGGTTCTGCAATCTGCCGCACGCTGGCTGCTGTTGGGCATCATGTATATGTCCATGCCAACAGCAGGCCGGAACAGGCTCAGACCGTGGTGGATGGCATCCTTGCGGCCGGAGGCCAGGCATCGGTGCTGGTGTTCGATGTCACCGATGCGGCCGCCGTGTCTGCGGCCCTGCTGCCGCTAGTGGAGCAGCAGCCTATCCAGATCCTGGTCAACAATGCCGGCATCCATGACGATGCGGTATTTCCCGGTATGCAGCCCGAACAGTGGCATCGTGTGATCGACGTGTCATTGAACGGATTTTTCCATGTCACACATGCGTTGATGATGCCGATGATACGCAGCCGCTGGGGCCGTATCATCAATATGTCATCGGTGGCGGCCGTGGCAGGCAATCGCGGGCAGGTCAATTATTCGGCGGCCAAGGGGGCGCTGAATGCGGCCACCAAATCGCTGGCGCAGGAAGTGGCGAGCCGTGGCATTACCGTGAATGCCGTCGCACCGGGCATCATAGAAAGCGATATGACGGAAGGCGTTTTCGACAAGCAGGCCATTGAGCGCATGGTGCCGATGAAGCGTGCCGGTCAGCCGCAAGAAGTGGCCGATCTTGTTGGTTTCCTCGCGTCGCCACGTGCAGCTTATCTGACCGGACAGGTAATTTCCCTTAATGGCGGGATGATCTGAGGCGGAGGGAGGATTTCTGTGGTGCGAATCTTTACGATGTGGCTGTAACTTTGCGCCACAGCAGCATTGGAATGCGTAACACGAAGCCGATAAACAGCCGCGTATGCATCCAGGTCAGCAGTGTGTTGTCTCGCAGGTAGCGGAAATGGGACACCCCACCTTGTTCTGCCGTGAAGTATTGAACCGGCGCGTCGATGTGGATGGGCTTGACGCCGCGCCAGCATAAGCGCACGGCCGCTTCCGGATCGAAGTCGAAGCGGCGCATCCAGCGCTGACCGCGCATGACCTTGCGCAGCGGTTCGACCGGGTAGACACGGAATCCGAACAGCGAATCGCCAATGCCTGCTCCCAACGTTTCGAGGTTGGCCCACCAGTTGGAAACCTGCCGGCCTTTGACCCGCAGCATGGGGGCGCTGGCATCGAACACGGGTTTGCCGAGAACCATGGCGCCCGGATGCTGCTGCGAGGTCTTCATGAATTCCGGTATCAGGTAGGCCGGATGCTGGCCATCCGAGTCCATGGCCAGCGCATAAGCAAACCCTTGAGCTGCCGCTTCATCCAGTCCGCGTAATACCGCCGATCCCTTGCCCACGTTCTGCGCAAGAGCGATGACGCGTAAGCCGGAATCCTGCTTCGCCATGTCGAGTAGACCTTCCGCCGTGCCATCGGTGCTGCCATCCACGACGACCCACACCGGATTCCAGAAACGGCGTGCTTCCCGTACTGTGTCATAGACTTTCGGGCCAGGGTTATAGCTGGGGATCAATACCAGATGGGAAGACGAAGGTGTAGGGATTAAGGCTGTCACGATGTTTCGGAAATGTTGGCCGGATGCGAGGTGCCGGATGCAGCACGAGAGAAGACCGCAGACGTGGGAGAAAGCTGGCTCTTAAGAATTTCGCTGGCAAAGTATTGTTCAATTTCGGCAACCAGGGCTGCACTGTCGTCGCCCGGCTCAAAACGGCGGCCCAACCTGACGCGCCAGTGCATGGGTAAAGGAGGTTTCCTGAACGGCGGCCAGCCTTTGCAGAGGAAGTTCGAATCGGATTCGATGATGACGGTCTGTACCGGCACCTGCGCACGTGTAGCGATCACCCCCAGGCTGCTCTTGAGCGGATTGATGGGCGGTGTAACGGTACGCGTTCCCTCGGGAAACAGCAGTATCTGGCTGCCGCTTTGCAGTTCGGCGACGGCACGGCGAATCATGTCGCGCGGCGATTCGTTCCGGATGTAACGTGCGAGGCGGGCGCCTGTGCCTACGAACACATTATTGATGACTTGCGCTTTCATGATGCATGCGGCATTAGGCAGGCGCGAGATGGTCAGCACTGCGTCCCACAGCGATGGGTGGTTGCAGGCGATGATCAGGGATTTTTCATTCTTGATTTTGTCCAGTTCTGTCAGGTCGAAGTGCATGCGACCGGACAGGCGCAGGACCAACAAGTACCAGCGGAATCCTCCCATGATCGCCAGGCGCGCAGCAGGGCAGGCCTTGTTGCGCGGTATCAGGGGCAGCGTGATCAGCACCAGCACGGTCCAGATCAGGCAGGAGATGCCGAACACCAGCAGTGCGAGATAGAAATAACAAAAATCGTAAATCGCAAAGAAGATTCGCCGGAGGAGCTTTAACATTTCTTCAAATTCTCATCAACTGGACAAGGCAGCGCAGGCTCTGCAGATGCTGGCCCGCTTCGCGGGCCGAAGCATGCTCCGATGCGATTGTGCGGTTGCTATGGTAGCCGAATCCATTTTGCTTTTGAACTGTCACGTTTATCTCTATGCAGGATGACCGGATGCAGGATAAAGCAGGCCCGCAGCCTCGATCTCCAGCAGCAGTTCACTGCGGCATATGTCCGCCTGCAGATAGAAAATGGATGAGGAAATTTCCTTTCTCAGTTCAGTGTCAATCAAGGAGACATGTTCCGGATGTCGGACATAGACTTTGTAATCCAGATCATTCAGTGAAAAGCGGCCTTCGTCCAGCGTGTGATTGGCTTCCTCCAGTACCGCGCGAATATTGGAAATGATTTCCCGGGTCTGGGCCTGGACGTCCTCATGATGCATGGAGGCGTGGCCAACAATGCTGGCAGTGCCCGATAACAGGAAGAGTGAAGTTCCCTGCAGTCTGACCAGGCCGGCGCGTGAGAAGGTCGGCCGACGAACGCCATAGTCGGGAGGGTAGTCGTAGGCACTGACCTGGCGGGGATTCTCGATAGGAATGGGGGCGGTACTTTTGGTGGCAATAAAACAGACAGTGAGCGGCCCATCAGCGCTGCCCAGTGCCGATGCCGCGGGCACCAGGTTGCCAGTAATCTGGCGGTCGGCTTGCAAAAAACCGTCCTGGCGGCCTGCATTGAACTGGCGATAGCGTTCCACACCATGGGTGTGTTCATTGATGCGGGCGATATAGTTCCAGAAGCGCAGTACATGGGGATAACCCAGATCGTCCATCAGGGCAAAGATTTCGCGATACGCGACTTCGGCAGCCTGATGCAGCGGCGTGCGCCCGGTGGAGGAACTTTCCTCGTCACCGAAGTCGCTTTCGGCAAGCTGGATTGAGCCGAACAGGAAGTCGCCATGCAGGCTGTATTCAATACCATGACGCTTGTGATAGCTGGGCGTGCCATTGGTCAGCCAGATTTCCGAGGCGGCCTGCCGTGTTCCATCGGCGAGCAGGGCCGGCATCGCTATCCACGCACGCGGCATCTGTGCATGACCGTGTCCCGAGACAGTGGGGGACGGTACAAAATGCATAGCGCCCAGTACACATTCTTGTGGCTCATTTGCCTGCTGTGCCGGGGAATGCTGAAGGTAGAGACATTTTAATGGCGGCAACATCGCATTTAACCCATGTTCTCGGTTGCCGTATCCATGCTGCGGATATTGCGTTTTCTTGCTTTCCAGGCCATCCAGGTA
>JAEZLB010000021.1 GCA_023435945.1 Pseudomonadota bacterium
AAGTGTGACCAACGGCACGGATGGCACTATCAACGCCAGTCACGATGCCGGCATCGCCGCTGCCAGCAGCGCCGGTGCAATCAGCATACTGAACGCCGGACGCATTAACGCGCTAACCGGACTGCTGGCAGAATCGAACTCTGCACGGGTCGATATCAGTAACAGTGGCACCCTCAATAGCAGCAGCGTCGGCATCCGGGTCAATGCTGCCAGCGCTGGCAGCGTGACCAACACCGGCACTGTTGCCAGTGCCATGACCTCCGTTCAGGTCGCAAACGGCGTGGCTGTGAATGTCAGCAACCGCGCCGGCGGTATACTTTTAGGCAATCTCTCGCTTGGGAGTCTGGCTAGCCTGCACAACACAGGCAGCCTGTACCTGAAACAAGGAGCAGATGCTGCCAATCCTGGCTTTACAGGATCGGCCGTCGCCAGCAGTATCGGCGGAAGCTTCACCCAGGAGCCGAGCGGCATCCTCGGCATAGCCGCTGCCAGCAACAGCTCCTACAGCACCTTGACCGTCGGCGGAGCCGCTATCTTGGGTGGCACTCTGGAAGTCGATGTAAAGTCCACCTACAGTGGTGGCGACCTGAACGCTGTGCTAACGGCCAGCGGTGGTGTCACCAACAGCGGACTGCGGGTCAGCGACAACTCGCTGCGTTATGCATTCTCTGCAGTTTTCCATGGTAACGCGGTGGACCTGGTGGTTCGTGATACCGGCATAAATACCATCAGCGAAGTACTCTCGGCCAGCACACAGGGCGCCGGCAGGGTTTGGGATATGCTGCTAGGTACTGGCAGCAGTTCGCCTGAACTAAGCCGGGCATTGGACCTCATCCAGAGCAGCAGTAACATTGATGAGATCAATCAGCAGGTGCAGCAAACCCTGCCTCAGCTTGCCAGCAACTCCCAGCTCCTAGCTGGCAATACAGTGAGCAGCATGAACTCCGTTGTGCAGTCACGCATCGATACCATCCGCGGCATGGCTTCAGGCGAGACCTTCCTGGGTGATCGTCATCTCTGGCTGAAACCTTTTGCCACACATTCCAGCCAGGATACCCGCAACGGTACCAACGGTTACAGCGCCGACACTAACGGGCTGGTTGCAGGCCTTGACAGCAGTCTCTCAGCACAAACTGACTTGGGCCTGGCATTCGCCTACGCACAAACGGATGTATCCAGCCATGCTGGAGGGCCGAAACAACGTGCCGATATCGATAGCTACCAGCTCATCCTTTATGGCCGTCAGGTGCTGGACGCAAGCAGCGACCTGTCATTCCATATCGGTGGCGGACGCCTGCAGAACGACGGGCGACGGCAGATTGACTTCATGGGCCTGAATGCCAACTCGGACTATACCAGCCAAACCGCACATGCAGGTGTGGCGATGGATCGCCGCTTTGCGCTCAGCCCGAACACTACCTTCGTGCCTTCGATGCGTCTGGACTACATGTGGATCAAAGATGAAGCCTATCGGGAACAAGGTGCAGGCGGCCTGGGGCTGCAGGTAAAATCCCGCAGCACCGATGCACTGATCGTCGGACTGGATGCCAATTTCATCCACGCCCTGAACAAGCAGCTCACACTGAACGCCAATCTCGGCACCGGTTACGATCTGTATAACCGGGCTGCCAGCATCACCGCCGCCTATGCTGGCGCTCCGGACGTAGCCTTCGTGACCTATGGCACCCGGCCATCAGCCTGGAGTCAGCGCGCCGGCGCCGGCCTGACCTATACCACGGCCAACGGCACCGAAATCACCGGTCGCTATGACGCTGCCCATACGAAAGGTTTCCTCAGCCAGACCGCCTCGGTGCAACTGCGCTGGATATTCTGATAGTGGTGACCATCACGCGCCTTTCATATCTGACCTGTGCTGTACTGCTCTTCATGCTGGCAGGATGCACCACCGTTCCCTCGCCAGGCGAACGGACCGGGTATGCTAATGCGCTCGCGGCGGCTCAAGGATGGGTGGCAGAGAACCTTGATGCGGGGCATTTCGTCTTGCGGACTTACCGCCCCGCCCAATCTAAAGGCGGACTTCTGACGATTTATCTGGAAGGCGACGGCTTGGCCTGGCTCACTTCTACTCTGCCTTCGACTGATCCTACGCCGGTGAATCCACTCGCACTGCAACTGGCCCTGGCCCAACCATCCGGAGAAGCTGCGTATCTCGCCCGCCCATGCCAGTTCATCCGCGATCAAACTAACTGCAGCGCACGCTACTGGACCGACGCCCGTTTCGCCCGGGAGGTCATCACTAGCACAAACCAGGCTGTGGACCAATTGAAGACGCGACTTGGCGCAAAGGAACTTGTGCTGGTAGGTTACTCCGGCGGTGGCACCGTGGCGCTGCTCCTCGCTGCCGAGCGCAAAGATGTGCGCCAGGTGATCACTGTCGCCGGCAATCTTGATCACGCTGCCTGGACCGCACTGCACCGACTGAAATCTCTTTACGCCTCAGATAACCCTGTCCGTTACCGTATGGCTCTGCAATCGATACCGCAGATTCACCTCACTGGCGAACGTGACCACACCATCCCGTCGGAACTGGTCCTGAACTTCAACTCAGGCTATCCACCCGGCACACCGTCTCAGGTGATGGTGTTACCCGGCTATGACCACGGATGTTGCTGGGTAGCTGGCTGGCCGGAATTATGGCGGCAGCATTCACGCAAAGATCAGGAACGCTAGCGCTGACCGAAGGCAGCAAACCGTCCTTGCACTTCAATCGATGTTCAGAAAAAATCGAGAGAGGACTTGAGGGTCCATGGAACACAGGGGCTGACTATCATCAGCGTCTGCACCTGCGTTGGAGCCCTGGTGCTTGCTGCACCTCAGGCAGTTGGATGACATCAGGCAGGATGCCTGAAGGACTTGAACCGAAGCTGTCAATAACGATGCTGTCGTCCTCTCTCTTGCCCGCACCTCTACCTGGTTACCGGGAAAACATCGTAAGAGTCGGGCTTTTTGTGTATCTTCTCACGCTTTCCTGATGATGATCGATGGTCAGGAGTAGTTTAGCGATTTGACCATGTAAATCGCATCCTCAGGATAGCTCTTGAGGCAGTCGCCATATTCAGGCGAGGGCGTGCCGGGGATATATCCGAGCTTGCTCCAGTATGGATAGGAATCCTGCACGGATACCAGCGCGGAATATGGCATGCGCTGTGCACGGGCGAATTTCATGGCCAGGTTAAAAAGTGCCTTGCCCACTCCTCTCCCCGTCGCGCGCTGCAACACGGCCAGATCGTGCAAATACAAGGTATCCGCATCGTCCGCCACCAGGAATCCTCCCTCGAGCGCTGTGACGGCACCCAGCCTGGAAGGATAGGTAAAGAGATAAGCACATGCGCCCTCCTTATCCTCCGCAATCCAGCAGGTAGCGGGAGCTTCTTGCAAACGGCGCAGGATGATTTCCTGCTTCTCCTGCATGGAAGGCGGATAACTTTCTTCCTGAATGGCATGGATGGCAGGCATATCTGCCAGATTCGCCAAGCGATAGCTAATCCGCTCTGTCATATTGCCGATATCGTTACTCATCAAACCGAATTTCCGAAACCACAATTACCAACTATTCTCTATACGGCTGCTCATAAAATGAGCACCCTGCGACATCATAAATCAGATTGGTGAAATGCGAAGTTCCATAAGCCGGGTAACACTGAGTGATATATAGCATTCAATTACAATCGCGTTTTGTCTATATCCGTGCATTTGCATGCTGCGCTGTTGGCAATTCGCTACCTCCCCATTCTTATTGCCATTTGACGCCGCTGTTCAGGCAGCCCACAATCGGCCTCGCATTGGAGAGTCGGCAGGGCTCCTCGAAATCACGCGCGACTCACCTCATTACAATGCCCAGGACAAAAGAATATGAGTAAAACATTGCGACTCTCCGAACGATGGTTCAAGCGCGGCCTGTGGCTGGTTGCATTGATCTTCGCCAGCTTTCTGATCGGGCTGGGCGGCACGCTCGTTGGACATTTGCACAAAGTCGAGGAAACCTACTCGATACAGGATTTCATGGATCCGGCCGCCGCCAGGCAAAGCAAGGATGCGCTCGCTGAAGCGCAAGTAAAGGAGCGCGATACCCAGGATGTACTGGAGCAGGCGCAACTACGGTTGCGGATTGCCGAATCCGATAATCGTGCAGCTCGCGAGACATTCAGCAACTGGCTGGCAACACGGCATGTGACGGAGCGCGGCGAGCAGGATGCGGAACTGATCAGGCGCACGCAAGAGCTCGACCAGCTGAAGCAGAAAGAAAGGCAAGCGCAGGCTGAGGTTCAGGCGCTGGAACAAACGCTGCTTGATGCGCGACAGACTGCGGCACGTACTCAGTCGACTATGCACGAGATGGAAAAGGCAGCGCAGGCCGAATTACAAAAAGCGCAATTCTGGCAGGAGTTCCGGGTTTTCCTGTATCGCCTGATGCTGACACTGCCTTTGCTGGGCATCGCGGCATGGCTATTTGCCAAGAAGCGTAAAAGCACCTACTGGCCCTTTGTCTGGGGTTTCATTTTCTTTGCGGTGTTTGTATTTTTCTTTGAGCTGGTGCCTTATCTGCCGAGTTATGGGGGTTATGTCCGCTATACCGTCGGCATCATCCTGACCGTCCTGATTGGCAGGCAAGCCATACTCTCCCTGAACCGCTTTCTGGAAAAACAAAGGCTGGCTGAGCAGAAATCCGAAGCAGAAAGACGCCAGGCGCTCAACTACGATGTGGCGATGGCTCGCCTGGCGAAAAATGTCTGCCCCGGCTGCGAACGGCCGGTTGACCTGAAAGATACGGGCGCCAATCACTGTCCCCATTGCGGTCTGCGCTTGCAGACGGATTGTTCACATTGCCAGACCCGCATCAGCACTTTTAGTCGTTTTTGCAAGCAGTGCGGAAATCCCGCAAGCAGTCAGGCCACCGAAGCGGGGATAGAGAAGCACCTTCCTTAACGGGCGCGGCCTCCTTAACGATAGAGATATTCATTCAGAATGCCTGCGCTCTATCCGGTACCCGGTTCTCGTTCCTTCGACTACAATGCGGGATGCCGGGCTTTTAGTGTGCGTCGGCTTTCATCTGAAACAGGCAAGCGAAAGCATGCCTCTGTAGCGGATTACCGGACCACCCCGAACGCCTTGGTCGAATCGAAGAATCAGCAGCAGTCAAAATGCAGACCCTGTCCTCCCCATTTCAATTTATATAATGAGTTTTACGTCCATCCTGATCATTGCCTTTGCAATGTCAACCGATGCATTTGCCGCCGCCATAGGAAAAGGTGCTGCGCTCCAACGTCCTCATCTGCGCGAAGCATTGCGCACCGGTCTTATCTTCGGTGTTATCGAAGCGCTCACCCCCATCATCGGCTGGTTATTAGGCAAGGCTGCCGCCCCTTATGTGGAGGCCTGGGATCACTGGATCGCCTTTGTGCTGCTCGGCGCATTAGGCCTGAGAATGATTCATGCCGGCTTCACAAACGAAGAAGCAGAAAGCGAGAAACCCAGCTCTCACTCTTTCTGGATCCTGGCCGCCACGGGATTTGCCACCAGTATCGACGCCATGGTCGCAGGTGTGGGACTGGCATTCATGGACGCCAATATCATCGTGACCTCGATTGCCATCGGGCTGGCGACCTTCACGCTGGTCACCGTGGGTTTCATGCTGGGCCGTGCACTTGGCGTAATAGCCGGACAGCGCGCCGAGATCATGGGTGGCGTCTTGTTGATCGGGATCGGCTGCATGATCCTTTACCAGCATATTGGCCAACCTTAATCGGCCAGAGGAAACCGCTCAAGGCATGAGACGGCTTTCCTCCCCCCAGCCTTGGGGTACTCTTTACTCGCCTGAAAAGCTCTCAACGCGAAATCATTAACCGCAATCCTAATGCGACAAAGACGGTGCCTGCCAGGCGATCGAGAATAACCCCGGCGTTATGCCGTCTATTCAGCCATTGCCCAACCGAGCCGGAGAAATAACCCAGCAGGCCAAACAGGATGGCGGCCTGGGCAGTGAAAGTCATTCCCAGCAGCGCTGTTTGCCAGTCAACGTTCCCGTGAGCCGGGATAATGAACTGCGGCAGGAAGGACAAAAAGAACAAGGCGACTTTGGGATTAATGGCATTGGCAAGGATGCCTTTGAAAAACAGCTGCGGCAGACTTTGCGCCTGGCCTTGCACAGCTTCGATTTGCGTACTGCTCCGGCTGCGCAGCGCATTGATGCCTAACCCGATCAGATAGAGGCCCCCGGTTATCTTCAGCGCCATGAATGCTGCAGGTGATGCCGCGATCAGCGCACTCACGCCAATCACAGCCAGTACGGTATGGCTCAGGCAGCCCAACGCACAGCCCAGACCAAAAGCGACACCTTGTTTGCGCCCCCTGGCAATGCCGATGCCAAGCACCATCAGGTTATCCGGCCCTGGCGATGCGGTGATGACGAGGGCAGCAATGAGGAAGCCGGCGAATTGCTCGAATGTCAGCATATGCTAGGTGATGTAGTCAGGAAATAGGAAAGTGTAGCGACTGATCGTAGCGTGTGCTTATCCCCCATGGACACATCAAGTGCCGCTTGCCCTTCCCTGGAGGCGCCCCTTGCCGTCAGCGAGCAGGTCGCTTCATCGTCAAATAGGAAGAGCAGATCATATGCAATCGCTTCGGCGCAATGATAAACCGCCTTTTTTAGGACCATCATATACAATCGATTCGTTCGCCCTGCCGGACCGGGCCCGGTATCAAAACCGGCTGGCTGGCAGGCTCTTATTTTCATGCATGCTGCCGGTTCCCTGCAGCCAATTCTCCCGCTGAAAAGCAGGGCAAGGATGAAGGCACTTACGATATTCACTGATGAAACTCGAAATCGAACCCAACCTGTTTTTGCTTGGTCAGAACGGCAAACATCATTCGCTGGCGCAGGGCCTGACGCTTTTGCGCCTGATTGAAAAATCAGGCAACCTGCGCGCATCCAGCAAGGACCTGGGCGTTTCGTATCGCATGGCCTGGGAATCGCTGATACAGATGGAAAAGCTGTTCGGCGCACCGGTGATAGAAAGAACACCGGGCAAAGGTTCGCAACTGACCCGGTTGGGTCAGAGGTTGGTCCACTTCGACAAGCTGGTGCATGCACGCATCGGCCCCTTGCTCGATGCGATGGAAGCAGAGTTCGAATCGGAAATCCAGAATATTGTGATGGCGGTGCAGGCTGACCTGAGCATTTGCGCCAGCCATGACTTCGCGGTGGAAGTCCTGCACAAACGGCTGAACCGCGAGAACCTGCGCGTCGACCTGAGCTATCGCGGCAGCCTGGAAGCCTTGATTGCCTTAAGCCGTGGCAATTGCGATATAGCCGGCTTCCATGTCCCCATCGGGCCGCTGGAACATGCCGTATGGAAGCACTTCGAAACCTATCTTTCGCCCGATAATGCCATCATCAACCTGGCAACACGCCGACAAGGAATCATGGTCGCCCGGGGCAATCCGAAAAACATCTGGGCCCTGAATGATCTCAAGCGCGCCGACGTGCAATTCGTCAATCGCCAACAAGGCGCAGGTACGCGCATGATCCTGGACCTACTGCTGAAACAGGAAAGCCTGGAAGGACGCGACATCCGCGGTTATGAGAATATTGAAATGACCCATGCTGCGGTCGGCGCCTACATCATGTGTGGCAAGGCAGATGCGGGATTGGGCGTGGAAGAGGCGGCGCACCAGTTTGAACTGGACTTCGTGCCGCTGCTGAGTGAGCGTTATTTCCTGACCTGCAAGAAGAACCTGTTGGAGGCAGCTCATTTTGCCCCCCTGTTCAATGCGCTGAATGCCAAGGACTTCCAGATGGAAGTCCATAGCCTGGCTGGTTACGATGGCATCAGTCTGGGAACCATTACAGAATTCGAAGAGCTTTCCAGCCATTTTGCCCAGTCCGCAAAATCCCAGGCGAACCAGTAGATGAGCTGGCTTCACAAGATTTGCTCCAAAGCGGATATTGTGAAGCCGGAACAGATCAGGCATCGTGCCGCCTAGCTTGATGCGTGCGGCCTACAGAATCACGACTTTCCTATTTATCTGCAAGCCGGATATTTATCTTTCCAAGGAGCTTCTTGGTATGTGCCTGCCTATTCCTGCCGGATTCCACATCAAGCCATTTCTCTTTTTCCTGCTTGCACTCGGCCTCATGTACTCGCTCAATTTCCGCAGCAGGATATTTCCGAATCACGGCAGATTAATGGAGGAAAGACGAGTACCCAAGTCAATTATCAGGGTGTGCTGCTCAAGGATGTGCTGGCGGCAGCAGACCTGAAAGAGGGGCAGCGCCATGATTTTCGCAAGGCGCTCGTCATTGCCCGGGCGCGGGATGGCTACATTGCCTTATTCACGTGGGGAGAATTGTTCAATGCCTCCGCTGGCGAGCACATCCTCGTTATTACCGGCAAGAACAACGAGCCGTTGCCTGCAAGCGAAGGCCCCTTTGTTCTCAGAGCGCTGGGCGACATCAAGCCGGGGCCACGGCATGTGAAGTGGTTGGAGCAGGTCGAGGTCCTGCTGATTCGTTGAGACCAGCACTTACTTTCACCGACGCTCAGAGCTTGTTCTAGCAGCAATCAATAATTTCAGAGAGGCTCTTTTTCGCCGTGGAAGCAAGTTGGCGTGTTTCTAAAGATGATCCGCCTCGACTTCCCCGATATAAAAAAGCCTGCTGAACTAGCAGGCTTTTTGGGTTATGAAACAGCTTCTTAAGCTCGCACGCCGATAATCACGTTGGAAACTTTGAACATCGCGGAAGCAGGTGTACCCGTCTTCAACCCTAAATTCTTCACACTTTCATTCGTCACAATCGCAGCGACGGAGTCCCCATGCCCGAGGTCCAGTACCACTTCGCTATTGACTGCACCCATCACAACACGCGCAACGGTTCCCGCCAGGCGATTGCGTGCCGAGAATTTGATGCCTTCTTCATCTGTCAGCAGAATCACCGAGGAGGCCTTCACTAACGCGAAAGCCTCGGAACCCACCTTCAATCCCAGGTTATCCGTACTTTCACGCGTAACGGTTGCCACCAGTTTCTGGCCCCCGGCGATTTCCATGTCGATTTCATCGTTGACGGCACCTTTCCTGATATCGGTAATCCTGCCGGCAAATTGATTACGTGCACTGGTTTTCATACAACCTCGCTATGGGAAAATTGCTTGAGGTGACTTTTCATGCCTGTTTCCGTAGGCAATTCTCTCATTAGAAGAAGGGCGCCTGATTTGGTTCGCGTGCCGGATTCATGGCCCTGCATACTTTGGTGAACCATTGAATCTTGTGAAGAAGAAGAAGAAGAAGAAGAACGGAGGCAATCCCCATGATCATGAATGAATTGCCTGCAACAAATTAGAACTGCTCAATGCAATAACCAATCCGGGCAAAAGAGCCAGAAGGTAGCGACTGATACAGCATCGGGAGAAATCAACGCCATGCTATGGCAGCTGCAGTCCGCCCTTTACTTCTATTAGCAGTCAATGGCTTGCATAGGGTAGCCAGGGCGCGCTACGTTAAGCGCCGCCCATGCCACTGGTCCACAATGCCCTGACCAGCAGCACAACCGCCATCCATAACAGGAACTGTTTAAGCAACCTGCGATAAGCCGTTTCCGACAGCCTGCCCGCATACTGGTTGCCGACATACTGCCCGCCCAGTGATGCCAGTACGGCTAGCACCAGCAACACCGGCGAAAATACCGTGCTCGACACCTGCGCCATCATGGCGATCTGAATCGCCTGGCCTACACAGAAACACAGATTCAGCACCAGTAATTGCTGGATGCGGGTCAGGCGCGTCACCGTCCCGTAGATCAGCATAAAGGGAGCCCCTACATTCAATGCCGATTCGGTCATGCCGGAACCGGAACGGGAGCCGCCCGGCACATAACGCGCCTCAAAAGCATTTACGCAATGTCCTCCGGGTGCTTGTTCCATTCAGGCCGGTAGCGAACTGGTCCAGCGTGTTTTTGTCAATCACGACGGCTCCGGCATCCAGCGCCTTCGCGGCACGGGGCGACACGAAAGAAAGAACGCGAGCCCATGATTCGCATGATCCATGTCCATAAAGACAAGCTAAGAGTGAATGAAGAATTTCAGATATGATCCGCATCATAGACAACCGCGACTATTCTCTTGCACTTCAGTTTTGACATTGATCTCATGAAAACCTTAGTTCTTCATCTTGCGCTCCTGGCTCCGCTTGCTGCCTTCGCGCAGTCCAACCCGCATGGCCACCATATGCCTCAGCATTCGCATCAGAATGCGCCACATCATTCCCCGTATGCCACGATGGCAGATCGTCCCGTTAAGGCCTTGTCTAACGAGCAGATCGCCGCTATACGTGCAGGAAGAGGGATGGGCCTGGCGATGGCTGCCGAGCTCAATGGCTATCCCGGCCCCTTGCATGTGCTGGAACTTGCCGAGCCATTAAAACTGACTGCTGCACAGAAGCAGCAGACCGAGAAGTTATTTAATGAAATGCTGCGCGAGGCAAAACAGAGTGGCGAACTGCTGATAGAAAAAGAGACAGAACTCGACCGTCTTTTCCGCGACAAACGCGCAAGCACGCCAGAGGTCGCCAGACTGACGGAACAGGTCGCACTTGCGCAAGGCAAATTGCGGGCAACGCATCTTCAGTACCATCTGAAGATGATGGACGTACTCACGCCGGAACAGGTGACTCAATATAACCAGCTTCGCGGTTACACTGCCGGAAATTAAACGGCACTGATTAAGTGCTAGGCCACATGAGAGGGGCGGATATCGACGGGGTGATCGATGTCATGCAAGATCCCGGCATCCGCCACGGGACACAGCACCATCCTATCGAGATGGTGCTGGATGATGGAACGTGCCCCCTGGTCACCCTTCAAGGCGGCTAAGGCATCGAACCAGGGACGGGAAAAACCGACCGGATGCCCACGCTGCTCGCGATAAGTTGGTGCCGCCAGAGCGGCCCCGCCAGATAAGGCGTCACGGAGGGCTTGGTAGGTGCTCGGGAGAATATAGGGCATATCGCCTAACGCAGCGATCCACGCTTCGGCTTGTGCTGCCGCACGCACGCCTGCTGCGAGGCTATGTCCCATGCCACCTCCGGCAGCAGCACAGACGACCACCTTACAGCCCTCCTGCGTCAATAACTCCGCCAGAAGATCGTCATGAGGTTTTACCACTGCAATGACATGATCACAGCCCACTTGTAAGCGGCGTGCCGACTGCACGCCCATGGGCGTTCCGTTCGCCAGCGGATGCAACAGCTTGTCGCCGCCAAAACGGCTACCCTTGCCTGCCGCCAGTAATATGCCGGTGACGCTCATTGATATAGGTTAAGCGAGCGTACAGCCGGCCTCTGCCGGCACACGCTTTGGCAACAAGCCTTCCTTACTGAACACGCCATTCTTCACAGCCGTCATCTGCGCAAGTATGGACACCGCGATTTCGGGGGGAGTCTGGCTGCCGATAGATAAACCCACCGGACCATGCAAACGGCCTATTTCCTCCTCCGACAAGTCGAAGTGCTCAAGCAAACGTTCACGGCGGCGTTTGCTGTTGGACATCGAGCCCAGGGCGCCGACATAGAATGCCGGTGACTTCAGTGCCTCCAGCAAGGCCATGTCATCGAGCTTGGGATCATGGGTTAATGCCACCACGGCACTATGCGGGTCCAGATTCATCTCCAGCACCGTATCATCCGGCATCGTCGATACCAGTCGGGTGCCCGGCACATTCCATTCCGCCGAATACTCGCTGCGCGGATCGCAGACCGTGACCTGATAATCCAGCGCCTGCGCCATCTGGGCGAGGTAGGTCGATATCTGCCCGGCACCGATGATCAGCAAACGCCAGGCTGGACCATGCAGGCTGGTCATCGTCTTGCCATCCCAATTCACTGCATCACGCGCCGAACCGGGGGTCAGATCACAGCCGTACCTGCCGATGCTCACATGTCGCTGCACCAGCTCGCCGCGCATCACCCGTTCACGCAGGGTTTTCATGATGGCCAGATCGGGGGTCGGCTCGATAACCAGCTCCATCGTGCCGCCACAAGGCAAGCCAAAACGATGTGCTTCGTCTTTGGTCACCCCATAGGTCACCACGAAAGCGGCGGCAGTGTCAAAGCCGCCTTGCTGGATACGTCGAATCAGATCATCTTCGATACAACCACCCGATACCGACCCCTGCACCAGACCATCGTCACGCAAGGCCATCCATGACCCCGGCGGACGCGGTGCAGATCCCCATGTACGGGCCACCGTGATTAAAGCACACTGATGACCGGCTTCAGACCAGCGACATATCGCATCAAGAACTTGTTGGTCGGTACTATGCATAGGAAATACTCGTTTGTGAGGATTGCTGATTTACTTTACTTTTACTTCACTTTTACTTCACGCGTCTATGATGGCTTCCTGCACCGTAGCTTCATTCTCTTTGTAAAGAACCCCGCCGCAGTCTTTGGGCCCTATGGCCCTTGCTATGAGAGCCGCTCATTCAGCCTCGATGGCGAGGGACTGAAACGGCAGGCGATATACGCCGCGTCCGATCAAGCCTACCTGCGCGTCACGATCCAGGATGGCCAGATTCACCATTGGTGACGCATCCTTGCTTTTAACGCCTTCGATGCTGACTGTGCCGGTACTGGCATCCAGCACCTGATTGCGCTGCTCAACAAGATCTGCCGGCAAGAAATTTTTCCAGTCAGCTGACAAACCAGGCGCGTACATTAATGCCTGCGCCCCCAGACCACTGAAATCGATCACCGCGCTGTCGCCGATGGCATTTAAGGCAGGCGTCTCTTCATGACCGGGGAAACGGCTGCCTTGTGGCGGAGTAGCAGTCACCAGGTGCCAGCCATCCGTTCCACGCAGACGATAACCAAAACATTGGCTATTACCGCCTGCCGCGACGATCTGTCCATGTTCTTTCAAGTGCACGGCACTCGCTGCCATTAACAAAGGCAGTACAAATCCCGGGTTGGACAGGATAAGGTGCTTGTCCTGTACTGGCAGTTGCTCAAGCTGCGTGACTAATGCGGCATTCGCTTTTGCAGTCAATGCATGACATTCCTCGCCGCCGCAAAGCGCGTGGGCAATCAAAGGAGCAATCGCCACCGGGTGCTGTTTCAACACGGGCCTTAACGCATGGATTCCCAGGTGTGAAATCAAGCGTAGTTGTGCTCTTGCCGATGCTGCCGGTTTGCCAAAACGTAAAGCAGGTGGACCACTTTCCACCAGGGGCGCATAACACCGCACCTCATCACGACTCACACAGAACATGGGCATGGAAGGCGACACCACTTGTGCCAGCGGGGTTACAACCCCATGCTCCTGTGCGGGCAAAAGGGTGACGGCCTGCGCATCAAGGAGTTGTGCAGCATGTTCGGCATCATCGGCCCAGGCCTCATACAGAATCGCTTCAATCGCCGCTGCGCGTATGGGCTTCGGCAACTCATCCGTCAGCGGCGGCCCCGCATGCAGCAGCGTTTTCTCTGGCAGATCGGGACAGGCGTGGGCACGCGTTATGACGTCCGTCCATACGATGCCCTCGAATCTGCTTGCAATGGCCTTGATACTGTCGTCTTGAATGGTGGTACTCATTATCCACTTATCTAAATTGCTCTCGCGAGATATGCTTGCAAGACATATGCCATCCGCTGCGCGGCAATGTCATTTAACCAATTGGAATCCGGTGCATGGAAGGCGATATCTGGCCTGTCATACGTGGCAGATATCGCCGGCCTCCGCTGGCTTATGCCGCTTTGGGTATCGGCAGAATCGGCGCCTTGGCATCGAAACGCTCGCCGTTGCGGTAACAGAACGCAGGTTTCAGCATCCGCTCGGTGATCACTTCCGTACCCTCGTTGTCATGCAGCTTCCAGCGACCCGTCAAATCATCCAACACACTGATATCTGCGACGCCACCGACTTTCAACAAGCCGATTTCATCTTCCATGCGTGCCAACCGGGCGGCATTGGACGTTACCATTGCCACCACGTGATTCAGGGGAATCCCCAACGCCAGCATGCTGGTCATCGCTGAAACCAGGCTGAAACGTTCATTACCCTTGAAGATATGCGTGCTTTCGTCAGGGTGCCAGTCCGGAGTGCCTGGAGGAGGAGGAACGATGGTGTTATAACCATGCATGTCTGCGCCCAGCGTGTCGGGAATCACGCCTGCGTCCAGGACGATACGTGCGGTGTTGAAGCTGAAGTGGGAACCGTGACCAACATCAATCTTCAATCCGCGGTCGATGGCTTCCTTCACCATGGGGTGAACGCTGCCGTTCACTTCCACGAAGCCGCCGGGATGGCGACTGAAGGGGTGTGCCAGTATATCGCCCGGCTTCAACATATCGACAACCTGATTGAAGATGCTGTCAGGATTGACGCCTTTTCCTCCCACTTCCGGTTTTGGCCACAGTTGGCCAAAGTGGATGTAGACCGGCAGCTCGGCTTCCCTGCCGATCTGCGCGGCGATCTTCATGACTTCCAGGCCCCAACGCTCAAAACCGCCGATCTCGGCATGCGCCTTCAGGCCACGAACGATGTCAGGATTCTTTTTCGCTGCAGTGACAGTTGCCTTCACATCCAGGCATTCCGGGCGATACAGCTCCGGGTAATAGTGTCCTTCCAGACCACCAACCAGATAAGCCGACAGGTAAGACAGCACACGGGTTTTTGATTGCTCTGCAATGTACTTGCGAAAGCCCGGCAAGGTGATGCAGCTCGCACCGCCCTGATCGATCATGGTGGTCACGCCAGAGTACACGCCGCACATATCGGCATTCAAGCCGAAGCGGCCGGTAACGCCCTGATAAATATGGCCGTGGGTATCAATCAGGCCCGGCAACACCAGTTTGCCGCTGCAATCCACTACATCGACGCCATCCGCTGCATGAATGTTCGGCTCGATAGCCTTGATAGTTACGCCTTCGATGAGCACATCGAATTTGCCATCACGATGATGGGCCGGATCGATAACACGACCGCCTTTAAGAAGTACCTGATTCATATCGATTCTTTCAATGAAGGTTAATATGTGGTGTACCGCATTTGTACGGCGTTGCCGTTAGACATGTGGTGCACCGCATATTCTATGCCAGCTTTTTATTTATGTGGTGCACCACATTGGTGATTGTTAAAAGTGTTGCAGAAATGGGCCGCTATCCCAGCGTTGTTAACGTATACTCCACCGGCACGAGATGGTTACCCGGACATTTTCCTCCCCGCATTCTCATGAACATGATTGAAAAATCCGCCCTTGCCCACCTGACGAAAGAACTGGATGCATTCAAGGCGCGCTCAATGTTGCTGACGCGCCCCGGCTTTCTGATCCGCCGCCTGCATCAGCTGCACAGCGCGCTCTTCATGGAAGAAACAGAGAGGTTCAATATCACGCCCGTGCAATACAGCCTGCTGTCTGCGCTGGATGAGTACGGCGAACTCGACCAGAATTCGCTCTCCCATCATATCGGGCTGGAGCGGACCAGCGTGGCGGAAGTCCTGCCACGGCTCGAACAGCGCGAGCTGATCGTGCGTCATCAGTCCGACCGTGACAAGCGCGTTAAATACGTAAAACTGACGACCAAGGGACGTACGCTGGTCCGCAAGATGCGTCCGGGCGCCCAGCGCGCGCATGACCGCACCGTCGAAAGCCTCTCCGAAGAAGAGCGCATGCTTTTCATTCTTCTCATGGCCCGCATCGTCGAAGCAGAAATCACCGATCGCGTGCCGCCACTGAAGGTACGTTAGCACCAGGGACGCGCTCCCTTAATGCACAGCGCACCAAATACATGCACCAATGCCCCAAACCGATGCAGGAATAAAGTTTTCTTGCTCGCCTCCGCCCATCGCCTCCTCACTAAAGGGACGAGTCCGCTTTGAACGCGTAAAAATGTGCTGTACCACATAACGTTCAGTCGACATTTTCCCAATTAAATCAATCTCTTATAAACAAAACAATCTGACATGGCAGTGACCATGGCACGGTCATTGCTAGTTGTTGCGTACAGGAATCCAATTCATTTTGGGCAGGCCTTCGGCAAACAGCACGCAAGGACTGCACCGCTAAGACGCTTATTAAGTTCAATAGCAGGGCATAGCGATAGGTAGCTTAAGAAAACGCTGCCAGCCAAATGAATTTGCGAACAAGTTATTTTTGCATAAACGTGGTATGCCACCTAATTGATCAGGAAAGACAGCATGAGTCAAGTGAATGTCAACCTCAAGGGAAAAGCATGAGTGACATGGTTAAACCTGAGGCAAGCGCAAGCGATCAAGGTATTGGCCGTGAAGTGCCGCGCAAGGAAGATCAGCGCCTGCTGCGCGGACAAGGGAAGTATGTCGGCGATATGCGTATGCCCGACATGCTGGAAGTCGCCTTTGTGCGCTCGCCTGTCGCGCACGCGCGTATCGCAGGCATAGAGAAGCCAGCAGGCATGGAGCATCTGGTATACACCATGCAGGATATGGCGGGTGTAAAGCCCATCGTCGCCGCTTCCGCGCTGCCGGGGTTCAAGGTTTCCGCCCAATATCCTCTGGCACTGGACAAGGTACGTCACGTTGGCGAAACCGTCGCCGTGTGCATCGCACCGGATCGTGCGCGTGCTGAAGATATCGCCAACAGCGTATTCGTCGATTATCAGGATCTGCCTGTGATGGCAGACATGTACGGCACGCTGGACAGCGAAACACGTGTGCATGACGAGTGGAACAACAACGTCTTCGCTGAAACCAATGTCGATCGGCGTGTGCAAGAGACGAATGAAGAAGTCGTTCGTGTCAGCCGCCAGCTGCGCATGGCACGTCAGTGCATGGCGCCGATGGAAGGTCGTGCTGTGCTGTGCTGGTGGGATACCCGCACCGATCAGCTGATCATGTACACCGCAGCACAGGTTCCTCATATCAACCGCACCGGCCTGGCTGAATGCCTGGGCTTAGATGAAGGCCAGGTGCGCGTGATTTCGCCGGACGTCGGTGGCGGCTTCGGCTACAAGGGAATTTTGCTGCCGGAAGAAATCTGCTGCGCATGGTTGTCCATGAAACTGCAGCGTCCCATCCGCTGGCTGGAAGACCGCCGCGAGCAGTTGAGCGCGAATGCCAACTGCCGCGAACACGGTTATGACATCACCGTTGCCGTGACACGCGAGGGCCGCCTGGCCGGTATCGAATGTGATGCTGTCGTGGACTCCGGTGCTTACTCTTCCTATCCCTTCAGTGCCTGTCTCGAAGCCGCACAAATCGGATCGATCCTGCCCGGCCCTTATGTGATGGACAGCTTTGTTTGCCGCACCCGCTCCGCAGCAACCAACAAACCGCCCATTCTTCCCTACCGTGGCGTAGCCCGTACCGGTGTGTGCTTCGCACTGGAGACCATGCTGGACAGGGCGGCACGCGAAATTGGCGTGGAGCCGTATGAGCTGCGTGCAAACAGCCTGGTGCCTGCAGCAGCGATGCCGTTCAATAACATCACCAACAAACTGTTCGATTCCGGCGATTACACCACCTGCATGATGAAAGCCGTTGAAGCGCTGGACTGGAAAACCTGGCGTGCACGCCAACGCGAGCGTCATGCAGGCGGCAAGCGCGTCCAGAAACGTCTGGGCCTGGGTTTGTCTGTGTTCTGCGAACAAGGCGCACACGGCACGTCGGTGTATCACGGCTGGGGCATTCCCATGGTACCCGGCTACGAACAATGCACCGCTCGCTTCACGCCCGACGGGATACTGGAACTTCGCATCGGCGTGCACTCACATGGCCAGGGCCTGGAAACCTCGATGGCACAGGTTGCACACACCGTACTCGGCATCGATGTCGCGAAAGTGCGTGTCGTGCATGGCGACACCGGCATGACACCTTATTCCACCGGCACCTGGGGCTCGCGTTGCGCCGTCATGGCAGGCGGTGCAGTCGGCACAGCCTGCGAACAATTGGCTGTGCGCGTGAAAGAAATCGGTGCCTACCTGCTGAACACCGATGCATCGCAGCTCGTGATCGAAAAAGGTAATGTCGGCATTCCCGGCGGCGACAAGGTATCGCTCGCTGAAGTAGCTTACACCTGGTACCGCGCACCGCAGAAATTGCCGGTCGGCTCGGTCAACCCGGGCGGTCTGGAAGTGGTCGGCGGCTACAAGATGATTCCCGATGGCGGCACCTTCAGCTATGCCTGCCATGCTTGCGTGGTTGAAGTGGACACCGCAACCGGCCATGTTGAATTCCTGGATTACGCCATCTGCGAAGACGGTGGCGTGCTGCTGAATCCGAAGATCGTCGAAGGTCAGTTGTTTGGCGGTCTGGCGCAAGGCATCGGCACTGCCCTCTACGAAGAAATGCCGTTTGACAGTGAAGGCCAGCCGCTGGCTTCTACCCTGCAAGATTATTTGCTGCCCGGCGCAGGCGAAATGCCGCCGCTGAAACTGGAGCACATGGAAACCCCGAGCCCCAACAGCAAATACGGTCAGAAAGGCATAGGCGAAGGCGGTGCGATTGCGCCACCTGCGGCCATCATCAATGCCATCAACGATGCGCTGCATGAACTCGGCGCAGAGATCACGGAATGTCCTGCCAACCCACGTCGCGTACTGGAAGCACTGGATAAGGCAGCCAAGGAGGTAAGTGCATGAAACCCGCAGCCTATCGTTTATTAAAAGCGGATTCGATTGAACAAGGCACTGCCCTGCTGGCTGAAGGTGGCTGGGGCAGCAAACCTGTAGCCGGCGGCCAATCGCTCGGAGCGATGCTGAACCTGCGCCTGGCCCAACCTGACACTTTGCTGGATCTGGATGCCTTCGCTGAACTGCGTGAAACCGTCGAACTGCCTGATGCAGTGCGTTTTGGCGCAATGACTACCCACGCCGCCATCGAAGACCAGCGCGTTCCTGATCCCAGCCGTGGCCTGATGCCTTTCGTTGCGCGTGGCATTGCTTATCGCGCCGTACGCAATCGCGGCACCCTCGGCGGCAGCCTGTGCCATGCCGATCCCGCTGCCGACTGGGTGAGCTGCATGCCCCTTCTGGGTGCCACGCTACACGTGGTCGGCCCCGCCGGCAAACGCGACATCGCCGCTCGTAACTTCATGGTCTCCGCTTACGAATGCCAGCTCGCCGAAGGCGAAATCCTGGTTGCCGTCACCGTCCCCAAACAATCCGCAACCATGCGCTGGTCGTATCGCAAGTTGTGCCGCAAGACCGGCGAACTGTCGCATGCGATGGCATCCGGCATGGTCGACCCGCAAACCGGTGCCGAACGCGTGGTGATCGGTGCGCTGGACGGCGCGCCTTACGTTGCCGAAGGTGCGGGTTTGCTGAAATCGCTGCTGAAAAAAGAAGCACGACTGAGCCTGCTGGATCAGGCCGCCCC
>JAEZLB010000031.1 GCA_023435945.1 Pseudomonadota bacterium
GGCTGGGGGTATCGGCCGAATGGCTGCGCTTTGGCAGCAAGGTACAGATGGAAGCGGAAAGCAGTAGCAGCGATGTCAGTACCCGCTTTGGATCCGCCGATGTCAAGTTACTGGCGGAGTTGCAAGACCTCAATGAATCGGACCGCAAGCTGGCACGTGAATTCATCCGCCTTCTGGTACGCATGAAGCGACATGACTGAATGCCGGGGAGCAGCTTCCGGCGCTTTCTTTGTTCTCGAATGCGTGAGGAATAAATAGCCAATCGTCGGCTTGGCTGCCAGGCATAAGCCGACGTTGGCCGTTAATCGGCCTGCTGCCCGGAGTCTGTCGGCAGCTTGCGCGGCTTATGCGGCGCTTTCGCAAAGACCCAATCATATAAGGCGTTAGGCAATAGCCTCAGCAGTTTCGCCACCACTCCCATCTGCCACGGTATCACCGCATAACTTTTCCCCTTCGCGATTACCTGTGCCGCTCGCTCGGCAAACGCTGCCGCAGGCATCAGGAATGGCATGGGATAGGTATTTACGCGCGTCATCGGCGTATCCACGTAGCCGGGCGCAACCGTCACCACCTTGATACCCGCTGCCCGCAACTCGACCCGCAGCGCCTCGCAATAACTGATAACAGCCGCCTTCGATGCGCTGTACGCTTCCGAGCCGGGCAAGCCTCGTATGCCAGCCACACTGGCGATGCCAACCAGGCGGCAATCCTGTCCCTGCCTGGCCTGTGCTTTCATGGTGGCGATGAAGGGGGAAAAGGTCGCCGCCATTGCCACCACGTTCACTGCCATGATGCGCTCAATCACCGGAATATCTTCCGCGAACTCGGTCAACGTGCCGCGCGACACACCCGCATTGGCAATCACGATATCGGCGCCGCCCTCGTGTGCGATGAAATCGGCCGCCGCAGCGGCCAGTGCGGCATGATCGGTCACATCCAGTGCATAAATACGATGCGAGGATGCGGCCGGGGCGGCAGGCAAGTCAGCCAGCAAACGCTGCAACGCCTCGCTGCGGCGCGCCACCAGTCCCAGCACCGCACCCTGTTGCGCATAGTGGCGCGCCAGCGCTTCGCCCAGGCCACTGGACGCACCCGTGATAAAAATCCGCTTCACCTTGTTTTCACCCATGAAAAAAGTCCGCCCTCTTGCGAGAGACGGACTTGTTTTGATTAACCTGCCAAAGCGATCAGTTTTTCTTTTCCGAAGCCGATTTCGTGATCAGGTAATCGACAACCTGCAACGTCGCCGCATGCAGTGCCGCAGGCGACTTGGCATCGAAGTGCTTGCTGATCAGCGCCGGCGAAGTCTTGTACAAGCCTCCCACCGCGAGCAACGGTACGCCATCGACCTGATAGGCCTTCTGCAGTTTCGTCGCCATCTTGACCTTGTTATCGACGGTAAACGAGTTGTACATCTTCAGAAATTCGTCGCGATCAATGCCCTGGCTGACGGCAAAATCCACGACGCGCTTGTCGCTATCGAGCGGATTGCGCCCGATATGTATCGCTTGGAATACCTTCTCATGCATGTCACCGAGCCGGTTCATCGCTTCCAGCGTGTAATACAGTTTCTGCTGGGGCACGAAGTTATCGCGGAAAGCGACCGGTACGCGCTTGAAGTTGATGCTGTCGCCCTTTTGCTTGAGCCAGTTCATCAGCGTAGGTTCCAGCGCTGCACAGTGCGGACACGAATACCAGAAGAATTCGATTACTTCGGGCTTGCCCGGCTCCACCGTCTGCGGCTGCGCCAGGCGAGTGTAATCAATCCCCTCCTGAGGTTGGGCTGGCGAGGCAACAGCACTCGATGCGATAAATGCCAGACCCAGCGTACAGAGAAGTTTTTGAATCAAACGCATGTTCTTCCTTTCAAAAGTTTACGGACGAACGATAACGGATTGCATACCGTTTTCCGCCAGGATGCTGCGCGCTTGCCGCATTTCATCGACTGCGCCGAACGGGCCGATGCGCACACGGTATAGCGTACCATTATCCGACGGCCGTTCACTAAGCTGCGCCGACAAACCCAGCAAGGCAAGGCGGCTCTTCATGCCCTCTGCCTCGTTGCGGTTCAGAAATGCTCCGGCCTGCAGATAATAAATCAGGCCATCGACCGGCTTGGCAGTCTGCGCCGGGATAGGCGGCGCATCGCGGGTTTGCATCGCTACCTGTTGCGGCGGCACCGTCACTGCTGCGGCAGGTGCCGGCGTCGGGTCCTTTTGTCCCAGCAACGGAGAGATGACCTTAAGCGCCTCCGCAGCGGACTTGCCTTCGCCTTCCATCTTCTTCGAGATCTCGCGTGCCACGGTTTCCATCAGGTCGCGCTTGGGATACATGGGCTCGTTGGGATCGGCAACGACTTTGGGCTCACCATTGGCGGTTTTGACGTCGGCCTTGCCAGTGAAGGGATTGGCCGAGCCGGTAATCATCAATGCCACGCCCACGGCAATCAGCAGACCGCATGCCATGCCGACCACCAAACCCGCCAAGGTGCCGCCGGTCTGCTTACTGTAGTTAACCATAGTTGCCTAAATATTCATCAATGCTGCAACAGCCTTGCTGTATTACATGCGCACCGGTGCCGATACGCCCAGCAGCGCCAGACCATTGCGCAGTACCTGGCGGGTCGCGCGCAACAGCGCCAGCCGTGCCAGCTTCAAGTCCTCGTCGTCAACCAGGAAGCGCTCCGCGTTGTAATAACTATGCAGCTCACCTGCCAGATCGCGCAAATAGAAAGCTACCTGATGCGGCCCCAGTTCTTCAAGCGCTTTCTGCAGCATTTCCGGATATTCCGCCAGTTTCGACAGCAGCGCTGCTTCGCGCGGCGAGTTCAATGGTGACAGATCGACCATGGACAGAGCGTTTTCATCGCCGCCCCATTGCGCCATCACCGAGCAGATGCGCGCATGCGCATACTGCACGTAGTAGACGGGATTCTCATCGGACTGCGCCAGCGCCAGATCCACATCGAACACGAACTCGGTATCCGCCTTGCGCGAGATGAGGAAAAAACGCACCGCATCTCGGCCGCGCGTCAGATCGTCCGGCACGCCCTGCTCACCCGCGCCTGCCGACCATTCGATCAAGTCGCGCAGCGTCACGTAGGAACCGGCACGCTTGGAAATCTTCACTTCCTCTCCGTTGCGCATCACGGTCACCATCTTGTGCAGGACATAGTCCGGGAAACCTTGCGGGATACCCAGGCCGACTGCCTGCAGGCCGGCGCGTACACGGGCAATGGTGCCGTGATGGTCGCTGCCCTGCACGTTGATGGCCTTCTTGTAACCGCGCTGCCACTTGGTGATGTGATAAGCCACGTCCGGCACGAAATACGTATAAGTGCCATCGGTCTTGCGCATCACGCGGTCTTTGTCGTCGCCATAGTCGGTGCTGCGCAGCCACAAGGCGGAATCCTGCTCATAGGTCTTGCCGGCATTGGTCAGCGCTTCGACGGTTGCAGCCACCTTGCCTTCCGTGTAGAGCGAGGATTCGAGGTAGTAATTATCGAAACAGATGCCGAAAGCCTGCAGGTCCAGATCCTGCTCATGGCGCAGGTAAGCCACCGCGAAGCGCCGTATCGATTCGATGTCTTCGACATCACCGCTGGCGGTTGCCGGCTCACCATCGCTGGCAGCCACCGTTTTCTGTGCAAGGAAGTCGGCCGCGATATCAGCGATATAGTCGCCGTTGTAAGCGGATTCCGGCCAATCGGCATCGCCCGGCTTCAGGCCGCGTGCACGTGCCTGTACTGAATTGGCGAGCGTAGCGATTTGCACGCCGGCATCGTTGTAATAGAACTCGCGCGTCACCTTGTAGCCCTGCACTTCCAGCAGCGCCGACAAGGCATCGCCCAGCGCACCCTGGCGGCCGTGACCAACGTGCAGCGGCCCCGTAGGATTGGCGGATACGAATTCGACCATCACCGGCTCGCCTGCGCCGCGCGTGCTCTTGCCGTAATCGGCACCTTCCTGCATCACGATGCGCACAACGTCCTGCTTGGCGGTTGCCGACACGCGCAGGTTGATGAAGCCGGGGCCGGCGATGTCGATGGATTCGATCAGGCCTTCGCGGGCCGGATCAGCCATGACTGCATTAACAATGGCCTGCGCCAGTTCACGCGGATTTTTCTTCAGCGGCTTGGCCAGCTGCATCGCGATATTGCAGGCGATGTCGCCATGGGAAGGATCGCGCGGACGCTCCAGCGCGACAGTGGGCTGCAGACCGGTGCCATCAACCAGCGGAGCGAGCGCTGACTGGAACAGTGCAATGATTTGTTGTTTTTGATGAGCGAGCATGGAGTAAAGACCCAGACAGGCTAAAACCAAGCCTGTGAAAGATTGCTGACAAGTAGAACTTAACAGGGTGAGATTATAACGGCTTGCCGCCGGGCATCGCGTTTCCGCTGTGTTTCAGGCCGCTTTTAATCTTGGCTTTTAATCACAATAGGCAGCCAGAAAACGCTGCATGTCAAAATTTTCCGGCTCCCAGCCCTGTTCCGCCAAGTCTGCCGGATTGATAAAGAGGTAAGCCTCAACCGGGATTATTTCACCGTCCGGCAGGCGCGCACTCACTGTAACACGCCGATAATCCCCTCCTTCAAAGGCGTCCAGCATGGCGATATCCGCTTCGCTGACATTGAAATAAACCACGCCGTTCACCGATGCGCCTGCCTGCGCGACCATGCCGGGATAGGTGGCATTGCGCACCGCGTAACGCGCATAACCCTCCACCTCAGCCAGCGCCTGGCTGTAACGGCCACACACGACACGTTGCCACACTTGCGGAAACATCAGCGAACCATAGGTGAAGAGGGAAATTCCCGGCATTGCCCGATTCCTTGCGCCCGAGGTTTTCCGTTTCGGACGTTGAGTGCAAAGCAGGAAATTGTACGGTTTTTCCCCAGGCAGGGCTTCGCCCTGGCTCACACTGGAATTTAGGCATGGCGCAGAAGAACCAGCGTCTTCTCGATGTCTCTGCAGCCGCTCAGGGCCTCGACGCGTTCAGGTTTCGTTTGCGCTGCCTCAAAAAATTTAAATCTTGGTTACCATCGGGCGACCCTGTCGCCCCATTCCTATGAATGATTTGTTAAGCTGCGCATCGAACTCTGACATGTCATTCTATCCGCGCGCCCGGTCACCGATACACCGGCGCCTATTGCACGGTCATGTCGGATTTGTAGAAAACCCAAACATGCCAACGTTAAGCGCTCCGTGCTTGCTGGCTCTTGGCTGGCCACACCGCAATAAAATTTGACGATGATTTCAGCAGTACACGACACCAAAACCATACTCGTGGTGGAAGACGATGAAGATTCGCGCGAGATGCTGTGCGAATTACTGTCATTGCTGGGCTACGAGGTGGGCAGCGCCGCATCCGGGGAAAATGCGCTGGCCGCGCTAAAGCAAACCGGTTTCGATGTACTGCTCACCGATATCAGCCTGCCCGGCATGTCAGGCGTGGATCTGGCCCGTCAGGCGCGGGCGCTACACCCTGCGCTGAATGTCATATTTGCCTCGGGGTACAGTGGCATTATCGGCGTCGAATTTGCTTTTTATTCTTTGCTCATGCCGTACGATCTAGCCCAGCTTCAAAAGGTGCTGGAGCAAGCCGTCGAGGCCGCCCCTGGCAACTGAACACAACGCGACGCCTGCATCCCTCTCCCTGACGGCGGCATGCCTGCTGCGTCAATCGAGCACGACCAGAGTGCGTAGCGTAGGGCTCGAGATAATCTCCTTGACCGTGCCCTGCTCATCGAACACCAGCTGGAACTCGCTGAAGCTGTCGCGCCAGAAGCGCAGAACATTCGCGTTCAGGTCCGGGTTCTCGCTGCTTACCGGATAACCGACCGCCATGAATGCCTGTTCGCGGGTCATGCCGTGTGTCACCCGTGCATTCTCTATGGCTTGCTGGATCTTGGGGGGATAAGTGGCGATCCTCGCACGAGGGTCTTCCTTGACGATGTAGCGTTGCGCAAAGCTGGGAAGGTCAATGTCGCGGCTGTAATCATTGCCAAGCGCCTGGTTTGTTCCGTTGATTTCCACATACACGCGGTAACGCCCGTAACCGGTGGACTTGATCGGTGTGCCGGCGGCAATGATTAGCAAACCGCCTTCCGCATAATTGATATCGCTGATCCATTTGCCATCGGTGCGCATATTGCAGCACAGATATCCCTCAAAATTGGATTCGGCCAATGCGAAACCGGAAAAAGCTGCGGCCAGCAGACCACAAGCGGCAAACCGAATGAACATAGAATTCTCCCTTGATAAATGGCATCTGTGAGTGACCACAGTGTTTTGTAGTGAGGATCGACGCATCGTGCATGGGCCACTCATATTCTTGGTCGTGCCGCCTTCAGACGTCAGCACAGCGTCTCTTTTCATGCCTGCCGGCAGCAGGCACGAGTCTAGCCTATGGCTGTTCATTACGCTACGAGCCGCCTTCCTGATTTCCACCAAAGACATGAATTCGTCGTAGCCACCGGCGGATGACATGCGGCGCAAATTACGGCACACTCTGACGCTCGCACAGCACAGGTAGTTAGGAGAGGCAATGAGTTCTGCAACGCGCATGTATGCTGACCGGCTTGACCGGTTGACGACAGCAGTACAGTCACGCATCGATTCCAAGCACTTTCCGGGCGTGGTCATGCTGCTCGCGCGCGATGACAAGGTGGTCTATCAACAGGCACTGGGCATGCGCGATCCGGCGCGCGGCACGCCGATGACGATGGACACCATCTTTCGCATCTATTCCATGACCAAACCCATCGTGTCGGTCGCGATCATGATGCTGGTCGAAGAAGGCCGCTTGCTGCTCAGCGATCCTGTTACCAAGTATTTTCCGGCGCTCGACAGGCTGCAGGTCGGCGTAGAGAAGACCGATTATCAGGGCCGCAAACGCCTGGAACTGGTGCCGGCGCAACGCCTGATCACCATCCACGATCTGCTGCGCCACACCTCGGGCTTTACCTACGGCGTCTTCGGCGACTCGCTGGTCAAGACCGAGTACCGCAGGGCTGGCGTGGATGACCTCGACACCACCAATGAACAACTGGTGCGCAAGCTGGTGGCAGTGCCTCTCGTACACCAGCCCGGTACCGTGTGGGAGTACAGCCGCTCCACCGATGTGCTGGGAGCGCTGATAGAACGACTGACCGGGCAAACCCTGGATGTGTTCCTCGAACAGCGCATCCTGAAACCGCTGGGCATGCAGGATAGCGGCTTCTGGGTGCCACCCGCCAAGCAGGATCGACTGGCGGAAGCCTTTGCGCTGGACCCGGACACGGGCAACCCCGTCAAGCTGATCAACGTGCGCCACAAGCCGACTTTCCTGTCTGCGGGCGGCGGCATGGTATCGACCATGGCGGATTACCTGCGTTTTGTGCGCATGCTATACAACGAAGGTGAACTTGATGGCGTGCGGATCCTGTCGCGCAAGACCGTGCGCTACATGACCAGCGATCACCTGGCCGCCCTGCCGGGCGCTGCCGCGCATCCCAACTTCCTGGCCGGCCCCGGCTACGGATTCGGCCTTGGGTTCGCGGTGCGCACACATGACGGCGCCGCAATCATTCCGGGCAGTATCGGCGATTATCAC
>JAEZLB010000070.1 GCA_023435945.1 Pseudomonadota bacterium
GCATGGCCTCGGCTGCCACAAAAGGTGCGGCGGCGCGCACCTCGGGATGACGCATCACCTGCTGCTCCACTTCCTGCCATTGCGGCAGCGTGCCGGCGGGCCCCGTTACCTCAATATGTGACAACACAGACAGCATGCGATCGCGTACATCGACCTGGAAGCCGTTCATGATGGATAGGACGATAATGAGCGATGCCACGCCCAGCGCAATGCCGGAAACGGAAATCAGGGAAATGAATGATAAAAAGCGATTTCGCCCATTGCGGCGTCCCGCACGGGTGTACTTAAGCCCTACCAGCCATTCATACGGTAATGTCTTGCCCAAAAATGACTCCTGATACCTGGCGACCGCCCAGGCAACAAGGTGACCAGGCATACAAAGACTATTCAAACTTGTTGCCTGAATAATTTGACAATCCAATTGCAGCACGCAGTTTGCCACATGCCATACAATCATGCCATGCGTCATCTCGATATCCTGCTTCCCTTTGGCCTGGCTCCCAGCGAACTGGCAAACGACCTGCTTTCTCAGTTGCAGGCGCCCAGCCTCGCGCTGCTGCTTGGGCGAGCCAGCCCCCCGAATAGTCATAGCTCAGATCCCTATGCGCGCAGCCTTCCGCATGAACAATGGCTGGCCAAGCGTTATGGCTTGCCTGAGGCGAGCGATTCCAGCCCGTCGCTGGCGAACGCTTACATGCAACAATTTGATCTGCGGGCTGATGAAGGCACCTGGTTCATTCTGCAACCTGCACATTTTCATGTGGCACGCGACCACCTGGTCCTGACCGACAGGCGGCAGTTGGTGCTGGACGATACCGAATCCCGCGCCCTGTTCGCCGCCGCACAGGCTCTTTTTGAAGAAAGCGGTTTTACCCTGTGGTATGGCGATGCGCATCACTGGTTTGTACGGGCCGACGCATGGTCGGGACTGCAAACGACCACGCCCGATGCAGCCAGCGGCCATAATATCGATATCTGGCTGCCCAAGGGCCCGCAGGAACGCACATGGCGACGACTGCATAACGAAGTGCAAATGACCTGGCATACGCACGAGGTCAACATGGCCCGCGAAGGGCGACGGCAAAACACGGTGAACGCCTTGTGGCTGTGGGGAGGGGCTGCGCCCGCCCGTCAAGCCACTCCTCCGGCATCGTTCAGTCTGCCTGGTGCATGCCATGCCTTCGCACTGGCTTACCAGCAAACGCTGGACACCGACGCGATACATCAGCTGCCAACTACCGATGCCTCGGACATGCTTATCATTCTGGACAATCTGATCGCACCCGCACTGGTGGAAGACTGGGGCGATTGGCTCAATCAGTATCGAAAGCTGGAACAGCAGGTCCTCTCACCCATGCTGGAGTTTTTGAAAGCCGGTAAAATCGATAGCCTTTCCCTGATCGTTACCGACAGCACCGGTCTGCATGAATTTACCGTCAGCCGCAACGCGCTGCGCAAATTCTGGATGCGGCCCAGCCTCACCCGACTCGCACAATGACCCGCATCACTACCCGCCCCTATTCGCAGCGCACCGCTGAACTGCTGCGCCAGCAAGGCCTGCACCCTGTACTGGCCCGCCTGTTCGCGGCACGCGGACTGACCGATAGCCGGGAAACGCAGTCAGCGTTAAGTGGACTGATTGCGCCGAGCGGCCTGCTGCACATCGATGCTGCCGCAGAATTCCTGGCTGACGCAATTGCCCAGCACAAGCGCATGGTCATCATCGCAGACTACGACTGCGATGGCGCGACTGCCTGTGCGGTTGCCTTGCGTGGCTTGCGCGCGATGGGTGCCACCGTCGATTTCCTTGTACCTAACCGTTTCGAATACGGTTATGGCCTGACACCGGAAATCGTCGCGCTGGCTGCACGAGAACACCAGCCTGACATCATTATTACGGTCGACAACGGCATTGCCAGCATAGACGGCGTTGCGGAAGCAAGCAGATTGGGCATCGAAGTAGTGGTGACCGATCATCATCTGCCTGCCGAAAAACTGCCGGCAGCACGCGTGATCGTCAACCCGAATCAGCCGCAATGCGGCTTCCCCAGTAAGCATTTGGCCGGCGTGGGCGTGATGTTCTACGTGCTGCTGGCCTTGCGCGCCGAGCTGCGCAAACGCGGCATTCTCGATGCACAGAACCAGCCCAAGCTCGATGCACTGCTGGACCTGGTTGCACTGGGCACGGTGGCAGACGTAGTCAGGCTTGATGCCAATAATCGCATTCTGGTGGCGCAAGGCTTGAAACGTATCCGCGCGGGCAAGATGCAGCCAGGCATTGCCGCCCTGTTCCATGCAGCCGGCCGTGATGCACGCAGCGCCAATCCTTTCGATCTTGGTTTTGCCCTGGGCCCGCGACTGAATGCAGCGGGGCGTCTAGCCGACATGACCCTGGGTATAGAGTGCCTGACCACCGATGACGACGGTCGTGCCTGGACCAATGCCCAGCAACTGGATGCCATGAATCGCGAGCGCCGCTCGATAGAAGCGGAAATCCAGGATTCGGCGCTCAGTCAGCTCGACGCCATCGATCCTGCTGATAAGGCCACTATCAGTGTGTTCGACGAATCCTGGCACCACGGCGTCATCGGCATCGTTGCCTCGCGCCTGAAAGACAAGTTCTATCGTCCGACCATTACTTTCGCCCCGTCCGAGGATGGCCGCATACGCGGTTCCGGACGCTCGATTGAAGGCTTTCACCTGCGCGATGCGCTGGACCTCGTCTCCAAGCAGGCTCCCAGCCTGATAGAAAAATTCGGCGGTCATGCGATGGCGGCCGGGCTGACGATACGCGCGGATGCCTTCGATGCATTTTCCCAGGCCTTCGAGGCGGTAGGACGCGCTTGGTTGAGCGAAAGCCAACTGGAACGTATCCTGGAAACCGACGGTCCGCTGGAAGAAGCGTATTACACAATAGAATTCTGCGAATTGCTCGCTGAGCAAGTATGGGGCCAGGGATTCATGCCACCGGTTTTCTGTGATGAATTCACGGTGATTACGCAGCGTGTTCTGAAAGACAAGCATCTGAAACTTACCCTGGAAAAACACGGGCAGCGTTTTGATGCGATCTGGTTCGGTCACGCCGATGCCCTGCCCGACCGTATCCGGGCCGCTTATCGTCTTGACACCAATACCTATAACGGCATCACCCGCGTGCAATTGCTGGTGGAATACGCAGAAGGCCTCTAAGCCTGGCAGGCGCTCAGGTATAATTTCGGGTTTGATAGAACAAGACCCGAATCATGGAAGCTGAACGCCTCAATTCCCTTTCCTCCCTGCTGGACGACCTGAAAGATCGCTCCGCCGAGCTACGGAGGTATCTTTGACTTCAATGTGAAGTCAGAGAAACTCGAACAAGTCAGCCAGGAGCTCGAAGACCCCACCGTCTGGAATGACCAGAAACGCGCGCTCGAACTGGGCAAGGAAAAAAAATCCCTGGAAAGCGTTGTCCATACGCTGATAGACATCGACACCGGGCTCACCGATGCCAGCGACCTGTTCGACATGGCCCGCGAAGAGAACGACGACGATACGCTGATCGCCATCGAAGCCGATGTGCAGGAACTGCGCACCAAAGTCGAAGGACTTGAGTTCCGCCGCATGTTCTCCAACCCGCTTGACCCCAACAACTGTTTCCTGGACATCCAGGCCGGTGCCGGCGGCACAGAAGCCCAGGACTGGGCTTCCATGCTATTGCGCCAGTACCTGCGCTATTGCGAACGCAAGGGCTTCAAGGTCGAGATCATGGAACAATCCGACGGTGAAGTCGCAGGTATCAAGACCGCGACGCTGAAAGTGGAAGGCGACTATGCCTACGGTTTCCTGCGCACCGAAACCGGCGTGCATCGCCTGGTGCGCAAGTCCCCCTTCGATTCTGCGAACGGCCGCCACACCTCGTTCTCCAGCGTTTTCGTTTATCCGGAAGTCGATGACTCTATCGATATCGAAATCAATCCGGCCGATGTGCGCGTGGATACTTATCGCGCGTCCGGTGCCGGCGGTCAGCACATCAATAAGACTGACTCGGCAGTACGTCTGACGCACGGTCCGTCCGGCATCGTGGTGCAATGCCAGAATGACCGTAGCCAGCATCGCAACCGTGCCGAAGCCTGGGAGATGCTGAAAGCACGCCTGTATGAACTCGAACTGCGCAAGCGCATGAGC
>JAEZLB010000100.1 GCA_023435945.1 Pseudomonadota bacterium
GGATCCCGCTGCCCACTTGTTTGGCGTAACGCTGACCGTGGACAAGCCTGCACCGGAAGGGCAGGTATTCATGTTACCGGCATGGATTCCCGGCAGCTACATGATCCGTGAATTCGCGCGCAATATCGTGCAGATCCGCGCGGAGGCCAATGGCGAACCTGTCATGTTGCAGAAGCTGGACAAGCATAGCTGGCAAGCGGCGCCTTGCAAGGGGCCGCTGGTCTTGTACTACGAGGTCTATGCCTGGGATTTATCGGTGCGTGCGGCACACCTGGATCAGACGCATGGATTTTTTAATGGCACCAGTACCTTCCTGCGCGTAGTCGGCCAGGAAAACACGCCGCATGTCGTGGATATCCAGCGGCCAGAGGGGGAGTTGTATGCACGCTGGCGCGTCGCCACGGCTTTGCCTGAGCTGAAAGCCAGGCGTTATGGCTTCGGTACTTATATCGCTGCTGACTACGATGAACTGATCGATCACCCGGTTGAAATGGGTGAGTTTGAGCTGGCGACTTTCAAGGCACATGGGGTGTCGCACGATATCGTGGTGACCGGCCGCGTGCCGAATCTTGATATGGCACGGCTCGCTGCCGACCTGAAAAAAATCTGCGAAGCGCAGATTGCCCTGTTCGAGCCGCAATCGAAACAGGCGCCGATGCCGCGTTATGTCTTCCTGACCATGGCTGTCGGCGATGGTTATGGCGGTCTGGAGCATCGTGCATCCACAGCATTGCTGTGCAGCAGAAATGATTTGCCGGTCAAAGGCCGCAAGGAAATGAGCGATGGCTATCGCACCTTCCTCGGCCTATGTAGTCACGAGTATTTCCACACCTGGAATGTGAAACGCATCAAGCCCGCAGTGTTTGCGCCTTACGACCTGCAGCAGGAAAACTATACCTCGCTGCTATGGTTGTTCGAGGGATTCACCAGCTATTACGACGACCTGATGCTGGTGCGTAGCGGTGTCATTGACCAGCAGGCCTACCTGAAGCTCATCGCCAAGACCATCAATGGCGTACTGCGAGGCAGCGGCCGCTTCAAGCAGAGTGTGGCCGAGTCGAGTTTCGATGCGTGGAGCAAGTATTACCGCCAGGATGAAAATGCGCCGAATGCCATCGTCAGCTATTACGCCAAGGGTTCGCTGGTGGCGCTGGGACTGGATCTGACCATCCGCGCTGAAACCAGTGGGCGAAAATCGCTGGACGATGTGATGCGTGCTTTGTGGCGATGCTATGGCCGGGATTTCTATTCGCCGGCGGGCATGGGACTGGGCGTAGAAGAGGACGAGATCCGGGGCATTTTCGAACAGGTCAGCGGCGTGAAGCTGAAGCGTTTCTTTGATCGCTACATTCACGGCACGGAAGATGTGCCGCTGGCGAAATTGCTGGCGCCTTTTGGCATCGTAGTGAGTGACGAGCGCAAAAATGACAAGCCCAGCCTGAATGTGCGCACAGCGAAAAATGGCAATGAGTGCAAGCTGGCCAGTGTCTACGAGGGCGGTGCCGCACACCTGGCAGGCTTGTCCGCAGGTGATGTGCTGGTTGCCGTAAATGGCCTGCGAGTGACGGCTTCGAATCTGGATGAGTTACTCGGCCGTTATCGTATCGGTGATGGGGTGCTGGTACACTCCTTCCGGCGTGATGAACTGATGCAGTTTGCAGTGACGCTGGCAGCTGATGACACGCCCAAGGTGGTGCTTACGGCGGAGGATAAGCCGGTTGCAGTGGTCCGTGCCCGCGAGCGTTGGCTGGCGCAGTAAAGGAAAACAAAAAAGATATAAAAAAAGCCCGGTATTACCGGGCTTTTTTTAATTGAACAAGCGTGCCAGTTCGACACCTGGATCAGGCGCTCGCATGAATGCCTCACCCACCAGGAATGCGTGCACATTCGCATCACGCATGCGCTTCACATCATCGGGGCCGAGAATGCCGGATTCTGTCACCACCAGTTTTTCTGGCGCGATACGCGGCAACAGGTCCAGTGTGGTCTGCAGCGAGGTTTCAAAAGTGCGCAGGTTGCGGTTATTGATGCCCAGCAGTGCGGTATCCAGTTTTAACGCGGCTTCGAGCTCTTCTGCATCATGCACTTCCACCAGTACTGACATGCCCAGTTCATGCGCGCAGGCTTCCATGTCAGCCATGAGGCCATGGTCCAGCGCGGCGACGATCAGCAGGATCGCATCCGCTCCCCAGCAGCGCGCTTCATAAACCTGATACAGGTCGACCAGGAAATCCTTGCGCAGCGCAGGCAGGGCGCAAGCAGCACGAGCCTGCTGCAGGTAGGCGGCTTTGCCCTGGAAGAATTGTTCGTCCGTGAGCACTGACAGGCAGGCCGCGCCGTGGCTGGCATAGCTGGCGGCGATTTCAGCAGGCTGGAAGTTGTCACGCAATACGCCTTTGGAGGGGGAGGCCTTTTTGACTTCCGCGATGACGCCGGCTTGACCTGCAGCGATCTTGTTGCGCAAGGAGGCTTCAAAGCCGCGTAGATTATTGCGGCAGTCGGCGCTTTCCGCCTCACGGCGCAAACTGGCGAGATCGCGCTGCTTTTTCGCCGCAGCGACCTCTTCAGCTTTGACGTCGAGGATTTTGTTCAGGATGTCAGACATATCAAAAACTCAGGGTGAATGGCTTACGCGCCGCCCAGCTCACGCGTGATCTGGACGAATTGTTCCAGCTTCGCGCGAGCGGCGCCCGACGCAATGGTCTCACGGGCCTTGGCAATACCGGCTTCGATAGAGGACACGATACCGGCGGCATACATGGCCGTGCCGCTGTTCAGTACCACGATGTCGCGCACGGGGCCGTTTGTATCAGATAACGCTTCCAGGACTTTTTCTTTCGATTCCGCCGAGCCGCTGACTTTCAGGTTGCGGCTGGCAATCATGGACATGCCGAAGTCTTCGGGATGAATCTCATATTCGCGGACTTCGCCGTTGATCAGTTCGCCTACCATGGTTGCCGCACCCAGCGATACTTCATCCATATTGTCGCGTCCCCAGACCACGACGGCATGTTGTGCGCCCAGGCGTTGCAGTACGCGCACCTGGATGCCGACCAGGTCGGGATGGAAAACACCCATCAGGATATTCGGTGCGCCGGCTGGATTGGTCAGCGGTCCCAGAATGTTAAAGATGGTGCGCACACCCAGTTCCTTGCGCACCGGCGCTGCATGTTTCATCGCAGCGTGATGGTTAGGGGCGAACATGAAGCCTATGCCGGTACGAGCAATCGATTCGGCGACCAGCTCGGGCTTGAGGTTGATGTTAGCGCCCAGCGCTTCCAGCACATCGGCGCTGCCGGAGGAGGAGGAGACGCTGCGGCCGCCGTGTTTTGCGACTTTGGCACCGGCTGCTGCCGCAACAAACATGGAGGCAGTGGAAATGTTGAAGGTGTTGGCGCCATCACCACCGGTGCCGACGATATCGACCATATTGCGCGTGTCGGCCACATGAACCTTGGTAGAGAATTCGCGCATAACCTCCGCTGCGGCAGCAATTTCACCGACGGTTTCCTTCTTGACGCGCAATCCCATGGTCAGAGCGGCGATCATGACGGGAGACATTTCACCCCGCATCAGCTGGCGGAATAGTGCGAGCATCTCATCGTGGAAAATTTCCCTGTGCTCGATGCAGCGCAGCAGCGCTTCTTGCTGATTCATCATCAACGCTCCTATTTTTCTTCTAGATATTTTTGCAGCGACCGGATCTGAACGTTATCCATGTCACCTTCGCAAATGTTGCGAGCGATCTCATCCTGTTGCCGGCACTTGCCATGACGTTTTCTGACGTGTTCGGCTTGTGATTTGCGGTAGGCATCCATGCGCTTGGTATTGCCGCTTTTCTTGCTGTCTGCATGCAGGATTTGCATGATCTGCGGATCCATATCGCGCAGGGTGTTGGCTGCCCGCTTGCGTTCGACATCGATGCAGGTGGCATAGGCTTCCGGATCTTTCTGCTTGCCGCTGCAGATTTGCTTAATACTCGCGTGAGCGGTAGAAGTAATCAGGCTAAAGGCAAGCAGGAAGACCAGGCGCATATCAACTCTCCAGGAAGTTACGCAATAGTGCGTGCCCTTGTTCCGTCAGGATGGATTCCGGATGGAACTGTACACCTTGGACATTCAATTCCTTGTGGCGCACACCCATGATTTCGCCGTCTTCGGTCCAGGCCGTCACTTCCAGACAATCGGGAAGCGATTCGCGCTCGATGGCCAGGGAGTGATAGCGGATCACGGTGTAGGGATTCGGTAATTCCTTGAAGATGCCAACGCCCGTATGCTGGATCACCGACGTTTTTCCATGCATGACTTGCTTGGCACGTATGATCTTGCCGCCGAATGCTGCGCCTATACTTTGATGCCCAAGGCACACGCCGAGGATAGGGTACTCGCCGGCAAAGCGTTTCAGCACAGGTACGGAAATACCTGCTTCCATGGGAGAGCAGGGGCCAGGGGAAATGCAGATGCGATCCGGTTTCATCGCCGCGATTTCATCCAGCGTGATTTCGTCATTGCGGGAAGTCCGCACGTCTTCACCCAGCTCGCCGAAATACTGCACCAGGTTATAGGTGAAGGAATCGTAGTTGTCGATCATCAGTAGCATTTAGATCTCCCCGTCCAGTCCGTCCTGGACTTGCTCTGCAGCTCTGAGCACAGCGCGAGCCTTATTTTCGGTTTCCAGCCACTCCATCTCGGGAACGGAGTCGGCCACGATGCCAGCTGCGGCTTGCGCATAC
>JAEZLB010000103.1 GCA_023435945.1 Pseudomonadota bacterium
GTTCACCACCCTTCCGACAGACGCATCGGACGCATGGGCTCAACGGGTCCGACCGTAGGCTGAACAACCGGCGCGACCGGAGTGTCGTCGCTTCGTCCGGGCGCAACGCCCACAGCGGGAGGGCCGCCGCTGAGCTCCTGTCGCGCGAGGTGGGCGCGCCCGGCCGACGCTTCGGCACGGGAAAGCGGTCGAGGTTTCGGTTCCGATGGGCCACCAAGCAATTGACGATGAATCTGCTCCGCGCGCCTGAGCACTTCTTTGTCGGTTGGTTTCTTACTCATGTCCCGACGGATCGCTTTCACCATGTCGATCCCGAATGGAATGGTCGCATAGTCAGCCAGAACCCAACGGCACTCGATCCAGCCATTGTCTTCGACTTTCCGCTGACCCTGTGAGTCGAAGACTAGGGATTCGTCTCGCACCCAGATCTGCATCAGGTTGGTGGGGTCATAGCGCACCTCCCACTTGCCATTCTGCCTAGAATTCAACGATTTCGTTCGTCGCATCTGGAGAAAGCGTGGCGAGTCGGAGTTGTACACGAGATTCTCCAAGTTGACGCCATAGCGATTGATACGACGAAACTCGTGTGGTTTCAGCGAGATCCAATCGTCGCGTGTCATCGTCCGCACTGGAGTCGGTGCCATCTCCGACATCGCTCGATACATGGCATTGGGAGAGAGCTGCATCCGAGGGGCCGCCGTCAGGTGAAGCCCCGAGTGGGGACGGTTCTGATACACCGTGATGACCCATTCGTCGAGCAGCGCCTGAAGTACAAACAGCGGCCACACAATATCCTTCTCCGGGTTTCGGCCCCGGTGGCTGACCGAGCGTCCCTTGTATCCCGGAATCCATCGGACAAAGTCGTCGCCGATGGTCTTGAGCAAGCGTTCGATATGAGGCTTGGCGGTGGGCTGGTGCGGAGCAGCGACCCGAGGGTGCACTCCCCGAAGTTCCGTTGCTCGTTCGAAGACCGGTGAGACGAAGATCTTGCCACGGTCAACTACGACACCCCGCACATCGATGATGGGCTTGTTCTCGAGTGCCCTATCGAGATCGATCTGGGGGGATAACCTGTCCGACAGGTAACTTCGTGCGACAGTCATATTCTCAATCCAGCCTGGCAACATCTGTTGCGGGATACAGGAGTTCGCCCAGAGTTCGATAGCATCCACAGTTTTGCAGGCGTTCGGGCGGAGAATTCCTGCGGTCATGCTCAGTGTCGCGACGTCGATGCCGGCAGCCAAATCGATGCGGCATGGTTGACCATCGGGCAGTAAGGCCATTGCGTCGAGTGGTGTTGAGTCGAGCTGCACTTCTTCGCCTGGATACAACGCGACAATCTTCGAGAACGCTCGGTCGGGGCTGTTCGCGTGACTGCGGCGCGACGTCGCATCGCCGGTGGTGTGCTCACCGCGGTCAAGTGCAGCCAGTAAGGCGTACATCGACGACCGGCACGGCACCGGCACGTTGTCGTCACGAAGGCGACGCTCTGCGATTTCGAGGATCTGCTTCTTGGTAGGCGTCGACTTGTCTACGTAGTGCGCCTTCACCATCTCCAGGACGACGATCACACGCTCGTGCACCCCGGACAGACGCACATGACCCGGCATGCCGCGCTGATCGATACATCCGAGTAGGCCCGCAGCGTTGAAGCGTTTCCACTTACGCCACATAGTGGTCATGGAGACCTGCCGCCCCAGGGTTTGTAGCTCGGCACGCTTATCCGAAAGTCGTTCTTGTACAGTCGGGATCGGGGTACCCGAAGACGCTTGTCCTTGCGCCAGCTGTTCCATGGCGTGTTTGATGTCGGAGAAGTGCTTATACCAAAACTGAGCATCTCGTCGCTGTTCGTCGGTGGCGAGGTCGAGCAGTCTCTGATCGGCGATACTTGGTCCAGAGGCGTCGGGACCGACGAAGGAATCGTCGCAGAGCAACATCGCTACCGGCAAGGTCAGGTCGCTGCCGTCATCGAGACATTTGAGTCGAAGGGCCAGTCCGTCGCTGTCGCGGATATGCCAGCTCTGGCCGCGGAGTTCGATGATGTCGCCAATATGCAGTTCGATCACGAGGTGATCACCGTGGTCCAGGTCAGCGGGCGGGCCAGGTCGACGTGAATCTCTCTGTTCCAGATCATGTGGTACGTGCTGCAGATGAGATGGCTTTCGTCGAATTCAGCCCTGTCCGAGGCGTTGTCGATCAGCTCGCCGAATTGCACGCCGTTTCGCCCCGATCGATTCACGCAGATCGTGATAGCGGATCGTGCTTTTGCTGACGGTGCAAACCGCGGATGGTGGTAGGCGCATAGCAGCCGTAGGTTGCGTTCTTCCGTCGGGTTCATAGTTGTGAATTCTTCGTAGCCCCAGCCCAACTCGCGACACACGTCGCGGGTGCGTTGATGCTGGAGCCGATCTTTCTCGCGGAGACGATCTGCCGGCTTGACGTCGATAACGAGAGCCGATCCGTCGCGTCTTCGGATGAAAAAGTCCGGGGCGTGCCGGTGGTGCGTCTGGCCCTTCGGCCACAGCAGCCAGAACGGGTTGGAGCTGACCGCGATTGCGTCGCCCCGAAAGTCGACGGTCATCAGGGCAGTCATCTCGAACCGCGACTCAAAGCTGACATGGCCTTGTGAACGCGAGAACCAGTACTTGCCTTGATGGGAACGGCGACCGCGGTAGGCCGGGAAACTCCGGATAGGCCTGCATAGCTCAAATGACACGCGCGAAACCTCAGGTGTGAGACGGGTTCGTACGCGCTGCCCGGTCTTTGGGTCTTGATAAAGCACCATCGTGTAGGGCGCGTCATTGACGGGCAGTGGCCCTTCCGTCGGGACCGGCGGCGGGGTCACGGCCGTCTCCACCAGCCATCGGGGCCTGCAGCCCGCGATGGGATCGGAGGCCAGGATGCAAAGCTGGGGTTGACATCGTGCCGGAAGCGCGCTGAAATAAGCATGTCTCCCTCTCAAGGGTGAAGTAAGCAATTAGCGGCCAAGTGCCGCACCGAAGAAGCCGGGATTCCAGCCCGGCTTTTTCAGCGTCTGGGGAATCTCGATGCCCCGTCAGCGGAAAACATTTGAGTCGCTTGTGCGGTGCCACCTCCTCATTGACCTGGACGTTCGACTGCCTCCGATGGGCGCACTCATCGAGCCCCGTGCGTTTATGCGCAGGCTGAAGGGCCTGCCTCCTCACCGGAATTAGCAACGTCAGTTGAGCACAAAGTGACAGAATCGCACAAGGGTTGCAGCAACTACCACTTCGATCAGATTTGCCGAGATGAGCGGTACTATCGCGCAATCTTTCGGGGGTTGTTTGCGAACGCCAAAGGCTGCTGGAATCACGGAACCTAGAGAATAGAGCCTTCCGTATTCTACTGCTACATACTAAATTAACGCGTTTAGCGAGGTCGAAGCCTTTTGGCCCGCGTCTCAGCGTCAGCGTGTAGTTGGCCAACGCGGGTCCGTGTGTTGCCTATAAGCAACACCTGTGAGCTGGACCTTCCAGCAAATTGCTGTTCACTGATGCGCGTGCAAGCAGTTAACATAAAATCGACTTTGCACTCCAGAGTTTGCTGATAGATCCGCGGCCAACTGCATCGAATACGCCGCCATACCGACCGTGACACCACACTCGCAGCGTCAGGGTCTCTGAATCTGCGCAGCTGGTTCGGCTCTGATTTCGCCCGAGGCCTGTCGGTGCGCCGCGCTATCTTGATCCGATGCGCTGGTTTGCCCGCCCTGATAATCGCTCGCTGGAGCTGAGGGTCGCCCCGCGGCTCGCCTCGTGGAACAAGGCTGACGATCCAGATCAGGTCCGATTGCAGGAGTACCTCGACGATACGGAGGATTTGATCGCTGGCGGCGCACGGATCAGGGGCCCGTGGGCGCTGCGCCTCGACGTCGGTTTACCGAGTTCACGAGACCTGCTCGATGCCAGCGACCTGGATAACTACGCGTATCCGCTCGCATCGCGCCTGCACGATGTCGACTTGGTGTCGGTGTGGTGCACGAAGCGCCATGGCGAACAATCGTCTGTGCGGATCTGTGCCGCCCGAGAAATTCCTGCGCCCACCGCCGCCGGTGTGGTCGTCGCGACCACTGCGGCTTCTTCCACGAGCGTCGCCTACAAGGAGGCTATCCACGCTGCCGTCTCTGGCGCTGCCGTACTACCGGATGGTCCAGTTCGGCTCGAATTGTCCTTCGTGGTCGGCCCACGTCGCAATTGGCTGAACCTCTGGAAGCAGACGATCGACGCGCTCGACCCCCTGCTGGGTCGTACCCGGCCAGATCAGGCATGGCATCCCCGCGACGGCCGAATCACCGAACTCGGCCTGCACTGCACCGTGGACCAATTCGCCGGCAACAAGGTCGTAGTGGGCATCTACGCTTCGGCCCAATCCGCCAGTGTTAGCGAGGACAGCCCGCTCGACGTCCCACAAAGACCGGTTGGCGAGTTCGTCGATGTCGTGCCAGCTGATGCACTCGCCGGAGTGGATCAACGCACCCGCGCACACGAATTCCGGAATGACGACGCCGGCTATCTCGCATGGCTCGCCGCCAACCCGGAAGGCTTCGTCGTGAACATCACCCGTAACTACAACGTGTCTACCGCGCGGGTGCATCGCGCAACGTGCCGCACCATCAGCGGTCAGAATCCGCACAACGGGCCATGGACTGGTACCTACGTCAAGGTGTGCGCCGTTAAGTCGGCGGACGCCGAAGAGTGGGCCGCAAACACCGTGCGAAAGCCCATCCTGCCGTGCGGAACTTGCCGGCCCTGACACGTCTGACCGCCGCGGAGCGTAAAGATGCTCATCTGAGCTCGTCGGACTGGGACGCAGAACGACCCCGTGCGGCCAGTCGCTCGAATTTTGTTGGTGCGCTATTGAACTCGGACGCAAGCTGGGCGTAGCCAGCATCCAGGATTTGTTCGTGCATAGCCTCAGCGCCCACCCGAAGCAGAATCCGCAGTACAGCGGCATCCGAGCTGATGTCGCCCGAGGCGTAGTCATTGTGGTGTGCCCACTGTCGCAGAACCTCGAAAGCTGGCGAGCCCCGATGGAGGAAGGGAGCGATCATCGCCTCGTCTGCGTCGCGGAGAATCAGGCTCACTCGCTTACTCATTGCGGGGCCTTCCTTAGTCGTTGGGGCAAGTCGATCGCTTCGTTTCAGCTCGTCCCATCTTCCTCCCGCTGTTTGGGCAGTAGTGAGTAGAGCTGATTTTGCGCTGCCGCACTTCGTGTTTCAATCCCCGCCGCCGTAACGTAACGCTGCGACGTCGTCATCGACTCATGTCCGAGGAGTTTCATCAGCGTGTAGACGCTGACATTTGAGGTCGCGAGTTCAGTTGCATAGGTGTGGCGAAGGCCGTGCACCAGGGCGCCGGGCACGGGGCGCGCTTCAGGCCCTGCGCGTTTGAACGCGCGCTTGATACGTGACTGTAGAGTGCCCCGCGTCATCCGTTCACCGTCCCGACCGACGAACAGCGGGGCGGAATGCGGCCAGCCCGACAATGGTCTACTCGTCGGCGACGATGTGCGCTTCTTGCTCTGAGGAAACCGTCCGGCACGACTATCCATATAGGTTCCGATCATCTCCAGCAGGGCTGCCTCGATGGGGACGTTGCGTTCCTTGCCGCCTTTGCCTTTCACGTTGATCACTGCGGAGCCGTCGTCGAGCGTTCGTATGTCGCCAACATCGACCAGGCGCAGTTCTTCGGCCCGCAGTCCCGCGAGGAGTGCAGTGAGGATGAGCGCGAGATCTCTTTCTTTCCAATCTGTTCGGCGAGTATTGGACTCCTGCGTGACAGCAGAGAGCAATGCTTCCACAGCGGTTCGGGGGAGCGCTTTCGGCAGCGGCTTCTTCAGCTTCGGTCGTCCAACGAGCTGCATGGGGTTGGCCGCCAAAAGTTCGTTGGTATAGAGGAAGGTGCACAACACATTCCAGGTTGACCAACAGCGTCGGATCGATGCCGCCTCGTGGTCGGCTGCAAACGCCGCGAACGCAGCCCGCATCGAATCGCGAGTTATGTCAGCTGGACTGAGACGGGCCGGCTCACCACCGGTAAGCAGATTGGCAATGGCGACGAAGTCGCGGCGATAGGCCTTCATGGTGTGCGCCGAGGGTTTACTTGCCTGCCGGTGATCCAAGAACTGCTGGAACCACTCGGGGATCTCATCGACGGAGGGCGCGACGGCACCAGCTTCAATAACGCCTTCGATGACGGAGTAGCCGGGATCGGTCTCATGCGACACACGGTCAGCCTCGCAGATGAACGATGGATAATCAACGTTATCCATATTATTGGGTGCTACGCGGTTCCAGCCTGCGTGAACAGGGGACGCTGCATCACCTACATAACGTCACAGTGACGAATTCAACGGTTCACGCTGGACTTCGAAGGCGCGGACTGTCCGCCGCTGTCAGGTAGTTCTGGACTGTCGATCGTCCTGTCCGGCGCTGTCAGATAGTCATGGATTCAGACTCAGCGTTATGTCCACGCCGGCCGAAGATCCGCAGGTGCACGGGCAGGGACCTGGGCGGGTGTCACTGTCAGATAGTTCTGGAACGGAGGGCGAGAAATCGGACAGCTACCAGGTTTTCACGGATTACTCCCAACTAGTTCCGGATCGGACACAGCTGCGCCGACGTCGTCATCGCGGCAGTGCAACTCGCATTTGGTTTTGCCGATAAGCCACATTATGTCAAGTTAAGTACGCCGTGTTCATCTGATGAATCATGTGGCACCCGAAGCGCCCTCGCCTGCCGCATCGGATCGAGATGGCCAAAGCGCCTCGACGCCAACGACTCACGGAGCGTGCACGAGATTCGGGCGCCTCCGTCCCGGTGCGACTGTCGCGACGCGCGTCCGCGAAGCTTCGTTTCACGATGGACCTATGGGTTCCGAGTTGATTGACAATCCGCCACGACCGCGCTTACGCCTTGTCCGTCTCGATGAGCGCACGCAATTCTTCGGCGATCTCGTCGACGAGTAGTCGCCCCGGCCCTTCGTAGAGGTTCTGCGAGCCAGGTCCGGACCGCTGCCAGGAACCCCGGCTCGACGGGTACCTTTCCCCGAATAGGATGATTACTTCTTCAGGCGGCTTCTTGATCAACTCGGCTTGACGGGAATGCCAGATCAGTCCCTGAAGCGGTGGATCATGTTTCTGCGCAAGCGCTGCGATGGCCAGGCGCCGGGTGCATGGGTAGTGCTCGGCCGGACTCGAGATCACTTGGCTGCGCTCGAGGTTCAGCCGCGACAGCTCCGGATCGCGAAGGTCACCCAGCGTGGCATCCGCCGGCACCTCAATGTGCGCCAACAGCTTCTCGTGCAGATGCGCGTCGTACGCAATCATACTGCCCAGTTGGTGCACGTCGTGGAAGACCGACTCAAGTAGCACCCCGGTTGGAGATTCGCCCAGGTACATGTTTGACAACCGCTTTCCGGTGAAGGGGTCGTCGATCGGGGCGAATCGTGTGTCGCCCCAGCCTGCATTGAATTCGTCATAGCCCCATTTGCCGTCGTACACGCGGTAGAGCAGCCGGCCCTTGGCGAGGGTCACCGTGTTTAACCTGGGCAACGTGGCGACGACGCCACACCCTGCCGGATCGGGACACCCAAGATCCTGCGGCGGTGGCGTAGCAGTCACGTCAAGCCGGCGGTCTAGGCGGCCGCACCCGCAGCGAAGCGCTGGGCTGCGCGCAGCGCACGCTCCGGGTCGGTCAGGGCAATGCGCTCTGGTACCCCGCCGGAGAGGAAACTCGTCGGGTTGGTCAGCCACGTCCACAAGGACCAGTCCCGCACTCCCCCCTGGGCAAGCGCTGCCAGGATCGGGGCCAACTCGGTGCGCAGGTTGCCCTGCTCGTCGAATTGAAACGCCGGTATCAAGGTCCTGCCGTCATGGTCGACGGTGAATAGTTTGTGCGCTTGGCGGCGTCGCGCCACCCACGTTCTGGTGTTGGACTCCGACGAATCGCGTTGCTCACTCAGCGACGTGTAGGTATGAAAAGGCGTCGCGAGCAGCGCGTTGCGGTGGGTGGCCAAACGCTTTGACTGCTGCAGGGTCGCGGCGGGTGTCAGGCTAACGCCATGGCCCATCAGCGCTCGGAGGAGCTCTTCGCGGGACGCTTCAACATGCTCGGCCTGCAGCGTGCGGATGGCATTGAACAGCTCGAGGAACTCGCGGAAGTGGGCACCGCCCTGCGGGTCATGCACAATCGCGTTGCGCAGTTGCCGCAGGCCGATTGCCTCGTATGCGCCCTCGGTATCTCCGATGAGACTGAGGATCTGAAGAGCCGTGGTGAGCTCTCCCCGGGTGACGCCGCGGATCTCTAGTCCATCGCCCACTTCGGCGATTTCAAAGTCCGACTTCATGTAGCAACTGTAGCACGTACCGCAGATGACGTCGGGGCGCTACAAAGCCCCGAAGCGGCCCCAGTCGACCGACGCGACTCGGCGGATGCTGCCTCATGGGCCAGCAGCGCGGGATCTCGTCGTGCACCATGTGTCCGGCGGGCAGAACTCGAACTCGCGTACGCGGAAGGTAAGAACGCCAGCCTCATAAAAGCGGAGTTGTTCCGCCGCCAGCAAACGAGCGGTCTCGCATACTCGCTGGGGCGCCGGGCGGCTTGTATTGCCAGATCGCCGTCACTCCCCCTCCGTCTCAATCAGGGTTCAACGGCGACAGTACGGCGGAATCGAATATGGCGGGTTAACAGTAACCCGCCATATTCGACTCGGTCGTATTGCTATCCGACGTTCACGCGGCCCAACGGTTCTCGCCTATCGAGCAAGGCCGAGGAATGCCATCATCGCTCGCTCGACCTCGACGACCTGCTCCGCTGTCAGCCGACCCACTCGCGAGTGGAGGTTGGACCTTTTGACGGTTGTGAGCTTGTCGATCATCACGTCGCTGTCGTGATCAAGTCCGGATAGCCGGCCGTCGCCGCCGGCTATCCGGATCCGCATCAAGGGTGCGTCCAACAGCGTGCTGGACATCGGAGCAACAGTTACTGAACTCGTGGCATCAAAGAGGTCATCCTGAACAATTACCGCGGGACGCGGCTTGGTCGCGTATACACCCCCTGCTACGGTCCAGATCTCCCCTCTGTTCACTCCTCGTCCCACGGTGTCGAGATGGCCTCAATGAAATCCTGGTCATCGGAGCTTTCGTCCGCTCGTGCGACCAACGAAGCCTGGCGATGCGCCTCGGCGGCAAAACTCTCAGTGCGCACGTCGGGCACCCAGACCTGCAGCGGCCGCAGGCCCCGCTCCCGCATCCGCCGTCGGTACTCGCCGACTCTTTCCCTCACCGTCATGCCACCATGTTACATGTAACGCCGAGTCTGGGCTGCCCGATAGTCAGATCGGCCGGTGCAGCAAACTAATCTTCAAGGTGCAGCGCGGCTCGACGGTTCGGCCCGAACTGCCTTTGAAATAGTCATCAGCGCGGGAGTCCGGTTGTGGGGCTCAGCGATACGGGTGGTCGGCTCGAATATGCAGCAATCGAATATGCAGGATTACCAGTAAATGTCGCTGTATTCCGCTGTTGCCCAGCGGTTATCGGGTTATCGATCATCACCATGGCCTTCGACAACCCGGCCTGGTCTGCGAAAGTCGCCGGGGATGCACGTGTACAGCGGCCCGCGCAGGCGGTCGTTCAATGCCGCCGTGCATCGCCAACCCGGATTTACCGCCCTGATTCGGTGCAGTTCTGCCAGGATGGTGCCGCAATGACCGACACACACCGGCCCGCACGCATCGTCGACACCCGTGTCCGCCTATGGGGTCCCGCACGAACCGACTGGTACCCCTGTCTCTTCAGCTATCAGGCGCAGCTCGGCATGGGCGATGTCAGTGCCATACGCCGGTTCGACGTCGCCGACTATCGCGCCGAGACAGGTGACTCGGTGGCCGCTTCCCCATTCCGCGGTATCCGCCCTACGGGCGCCCAGCAGGGAGCGCTTCTGGCTCCGGACGCGCGAGAGGTGTTCGCCAGCAACGCCGAACGGATCCACCGATGCTGACGCGCACCGCGGTGGTCACCGGCGGCAGTGGAGGAATCGGCAAGGCCTGCGGGCGCCACCTCGCCGCGAGCGGTTACGACGTCGTCCTCATTGCCCGCCGGGAGGCTCCGCTGCGCGCAGCCGCCGACGAGATCGGCGCACGCCACATCGTCGCGGATGTCACTTCACCGGCCGCGTTCGGCGACGCGGTCTCCAGCTTGTCCC
>JAEZLB010000141.1 GCA_023435945.1 Pseudomonadota bacterium
TCAGATCCGTGTCCATTTGTCATCGACTGGCTTTCCTATCCTGGGAGATGACAAGTACGGCGATTTTGCATTGAACAAGCAATTGCAGAAATCTGAAGGTCAGCGGCTTGCCCTCAAGCGCATGTTCTTGCATGCCTACAGGCTGACTTTCCGCCACCCGGAAACAGGAGAAGAAGTCCGGGTGCAGGCACCCTTGCCGGATGAATTCCAGCGCTTCCTGGATAGTCTTGAGTTGCAGGAAAAATCCCTTTAATGGAAGAACTTGGCGGTCTGGCTTCCTCCCTCTCTACATATATAAATAGAAATAGCGAAAGCACTGATGTCAAAAAAACAATTCGACCTGATCGTGTTTGATTGGGATGGCACGCTGATGGATAGCACTGCGACCATCGTCAAATGTATACAGGCGGCTGCTCGCGATCTGGGGCTGGAAGAGCCTAGCCGGGAGGCAGCATCACATGTCATCGGCTTAAGTCTGCAGCAGGCCATGCATACGGCGCTGCCAGGGCTTGATCCCCGGCATTACCAGCATGCAGTAGAACGTTACCGTTATCACTACCTGACCCAGGACCAGGAATTGGTGCTGTTCGAAGGGGTGAGGGAGATGTTGGCTGACTTGGCCGGGCAGGGCTATTTCCTGGCCGTGGCTACTGGAAAGAACCGGGTGGGTTTGAATCGCGCTTTGCAGACTGTGGGCCTGACGTCGATATTCGATGCAACGCGGTGTGCGGACGAAACCTTTTCCAAGCCTCACCCGGCGATGCTGCTGGAATTGACGCGAGAATTGGGGCAAGACATGGGCCGTACGCTCATGATCGGTGATACTACCCACGATTTGCAGATGGCGGTGAATGCTGGTGCGGCGGGCATAGGGGTGCAATATGGGGCGCATCCCGAGGAACAGTTGCGCAGCCTCGATCCGCTGTACGTGGCTGATTCTACTGTGGCCTTGCATGCATGGCTAAGTGAGCATGCATGAATACTACGCCGGACAAGTATGTTTTTTTGTGCGAATCGAGTGCCTTGCAGGAAGGTGGCAAGGGGGTGCGTTTTCCCCTCATGGCGGGGCGTGAAAGGGCGACGGGATTGGCGGTGCGCTATCAGGGCGTCGTGCGGGCTTACCTGAACCGGTGTTCCCATCAGGCTGTAGAGCTGGACTGGAATGAAGGAGAGTTTTTCGAGTCTACCGGCACGTACCTGATGTGCTCGACGCACGGCGCGCTGTATAGGCCGGACAGTGGGCGTTGCGCGGGCGGCCCGTGTCGTGGCAAGCAACTGCGGCCCATTGTTGTAATGGAATATGAAGAGAAGATTTTCTGGCAACCGGATGAGTTCATAGGCCCTCTGCCGGACTCGTCATTCAAACAGGAATAAGAATAGATGATCGACAATGATAATGACAAACGCGAAACTCCGGCCATGGCGGGCAATGTTCCTGGCTGGGAGCGCGACACGCTGGAGAGGCTGGCTGCGGGCATTCTGAAGGAGCAGCGTGCCCGCAGGCGCTGGAACATATTCTTCCGGCTCGTTACCCTGCTGATCACGTTATTCGTGATCTGGGTGCTGTTCGGCTTGGGGGTTGGGACGCTGGAAAAGGCTGTTACGCATACAGCATTGATCGAGATCGACGGCGCCATCGAATCCGGTACCCCCAATTCCGCCGAGGCCGTAGTGCGGGCCCTAAACCGGGCCTATGAAGATCCGAACTCCGTGGGCGTTGTTCTGCTGATCAACAGTCCTGGCGGCAGCCCGGTGCAGGCGGGCATCATAAGCGATGAGATTATCAGGCTGCGTGGCGCCCATCCGCAAAAACCACTCTACGTCGTCGTCGAGGAAATGTGTGCATCCGGCGGGTATTACGTGGCGGCAGCCGCGGACAAGATCTTTGTAAATAAGGCCAGCATTGTCGGCTCCATAGGCGTGATGATGAGTGGGTTTGGTTTTACCGGGTTGATGGAAAAAGTTGGTGTCGAGCGCCGCCTGCTGACTGCCGGTGAAAATAAGGGCTTCATGGACCCGTTCAGTCCGGAGACGCCGGGGCAGCGCGAGTTTGCGCAATCCATGCTGAATGAAATTCATCAGCAATTCATCGAAGTGGTGAAAACTGGCCGGGGCGATCGCCTGAAGGAAACGCCGGGCATGTTCTCCGGTTTGATCTGGACTGGCGCCAAGGCAGTGGAGCTTGGGTTGGCGGATGGTTTTGGTTCGGTGGATAGCGTGGCACGCGAGGAGCTGAAAGTCACGGACATCATCGACTATACGCCCCGGGAAGGATTCCAGGATGTCTTCCTGCGTCGTTTCGGTGCTTCAGTAGGAGCCGGTGCAGTTAAGGCATTGGGAAATGATGCCTTGCCGGCCTTGCGTTAAGCGATGGTCGCCAGTTCGCGCTTGCAAGGTCTCAGGTAGCACCGGCAGGATATAAAAAAACAGCGGACTTGACCGCTGTTTTTTTATGGGGCATTTATTTCGCAGCAGCGAGAAAGGCAAACACCGCCGGCTTCTTGTGGAAGGCTGGCTGCTCGCCGCGCGCCAGCAGGGTTTTCCAGGCGCTTATGCTTTGAGTGCGTATGGATTCGGTAGGTAGTGTCAGGTCAATGGCAATGCAGAGCAGCGTCTGCGGCTGGCAGTTGCTTATCAATGCTTCCAGCAATGCGCCATTGCGGTAAGGCGTTTCAATGAATAACTGGGTCTGCCGATCTTGCCTGGAGCGTTGTTCCAGTGTCCGGATGCGGCTGGCGCGTTGCTGGGCATCGATGGGCAGATAACCATTGAAGGCGAAACTCTGGCCATTTAATCCGCTTGCCATTGCGGTCAGTAATATGGAAGAGGGGCCGACCAGTGGCTTGACCGTAATGCCGCGCTCATGAGCAAGACGCACCAGGTCCGCGCCGGGGTCGGCAATCGCCGGTACGCCCGCTTCAGAAATGAGTCCCGCATCGATACCGTTTTCCACGGGCTCCAGCAAGGCTGGCAGGCTGGAGGCAGCGGTTTTGATATTCAGTTCGGCGATGCGGATCTGCTGCAGGGGCAGGGCAAGTGGTGCGCGTTCGCTCAGCACCTTGAGAAAGCCGCGCGTGGTTTTTGCGTTCTCGGCAATAAAGTAAGTGAGCTGCGAGCTGATGCTTTGTGCATCGGCCGGCACGGAAGAGGCAAGCAGCTCTGCCGAAAACGTTTCGGGAGATGCAAGCAGATTCGGGACTAAATAAAGCGTGCCTGGCATAAAAGGTGAGTGTGCAGCAGAAAGTGGGCTTAACGTCTGAAGAAGGAAACGCCGGCGCGCCTCAGCATGCTGGTCAGTGCAATCAGCGGCAGGCCGGTGAGGGCGGTGGGGTCGTTGCTCTCGATTTTCTCCAGGATGGCAATGCCCAGGGCTTCGTTCTTGGCGCTGCCGGCGCAGTCATAGGGTTGCTCCATACGTAAGTAGGCATCCAGCTCTTCGTCTGGTAAATCGCGGAAAGTTACGATGGTTTGAACGTCTTCTGCCTGGATTTCTGGTCCCGGCCGCGAGTTCCTGCCATCAAACAGGCACAGGGCAGTGTGAAAGATGACCCGTTGTCCGCGCATGAATTGCAGCTGGCGCAAGGCGTTTTCATGCGAACCCGGTTTGCCGATCTGTTGTCCATTCAGGGTGGCAACCTGATCGCAACCTATAATCAACGATTCCGGATGTGAATGGGCAACGGCGGCCGCCTTTTCCCGCGCCAGCCGCAGGGCAGTTTCTTCGGGTGTTTCGCCCGATATGGGGGTTTCGTCTATGGCTGGAACGCTGACTTCGAAGGGTAACTGCAGGCGGGACAATAATTCTTGCCGGTAAACGGAGCTGGAGCCAAGGATGAGGCGAGGTGGGGAGGTGGACTTGTACGCAGATGTCATCAGATTTTCAGCGAAAAATGTGCGTAACGCTTTGACTGGTAAGGAAAAAGTCTGCTATTATCGCAGGTTTTCCGGGTTCGGCTATGCTTATGGACGGTTTTATTATTGATGCCTTTGCATTCTGCCGTCTGAAAGAAAGGCGCCAGGGTGAATTGCCAGTGGCTGAATTGAAGCGGCTGTCTGCAGAGACTGTCGATTCGTCGGGTGTTTTGCAATGGGCGCTGCAAGGTGATACGAATCAGTATGGTCATGCTCAGCTGACTTTGTCGGTGTCAGGTGTGATCAAGCTGAAATGTCAGCGCTGTTTGCAGGCATTAAAGCAGAAGATAGATTCCACTTCCGTACTGGTGCTCGCGCAAGATGATGCCAGTGCTGATGAAATAGAAGAATTGCTGGCAGACGAGGATGTGGAAGTGATCGTTGGCTCGCATGAATTCGATCTGCTGCAGATAATAGAAGACGAAGCCTTGCTGGCACTGCCTGTGTCGCCCAAGCATGAAGTCTGTCCCGATCAGACTGCACTGGATAGTCTGAAGGAAGAAAAGAAAGAATCGCCGTTTTCGGTGCTGAAGACTTTAAAAAAGTAAATTCAGCCGGAAAATGTAAGTAAAGGATATTGTTTTATCCAATGAGATAAAACGATTATGTTAGAATTCAGCAAATTTTGGTTTAGGAGTAATCATGGCTGTTCAACAAAACAAGAAATCCCCGTCGAAGCGCGGCATGCACCGTGCGCATGACTTCCTGGTGGCGCCTCCGCTGGCTGTTGAGCAGACCACTGGCGAAACCCATCTGCGTCACCATATCACCCCTAACGGCTTTTATCGTGGTCGTAAAGTACTGAAGACCAAAAACGACGAATAAGTCGTTGGTCCTCTATAGGTATTTTTGAAAAAGCGGCGTAATAAGTGTGTGCTTGTTGACGCCGCTTTTTTTGTGCGTAAATGCAGCATGTCCTCTTCTCGTCATTTTGAATCACGCCGAATCTGCCTCATAATGCGGCCGGAGCAAGGTATTGAGTCAAAACAATGACAATTAAACTTTCCATTGACTGCATGGGCGGTGATCATGGCCCATCGGTTACCGTACCCGCCGCGCTTTCCTTTCTTAGTCAAGCGTCTGATGCCGAACTTATTCTGGTAGGGCAGGAGAGCGCTATTCGAAGTGAGTTGGCCAAGCTCAAACAAGAGCGGCATCCCCGCATCACGATTCGTCATGCGACTGAAGTCGTGGCCATGGACGATCCTATCGAGACGGCGTTGCGCCGCAAGAAGGATTCTTCGATGCGGGTGGCAATCAATCTCGTCAAAGAAGGGCAGGCCCAAGCCTGCGTATCCGCCGGCAATACCGGGGCGCTGATGGCGGTTTCCCGCTATGTGCTGAAGACCCTGTCCGGTGTTGATCGTCCTGCCATTTGTACTATTCTCCCGAATCAGAACAACGGCCCTACTTATATGCTTGACCTTGGGGCAAACGTGGATTGCGAACCGCTGCATCTGCATCAATTCGCGCTGATGGGGTCAGCCTTGGTGGCGGCGGTTGAAGGCAAGCCCAGGCCGACGGTTGGCTTGTTGAATGTCGGTGAGGAAGATATCAAGGGTAATGAAGTGGTCAAGCAGACGGCGGAATTGCTGCGTGCCGATCATGCCAAGGGCGTACTGAATTTTTACGGTAACGTCGAAGGCAACGATATCTTCGAGGGAACGACGGACATCGTGGTGTGCGATGGGTTTGTTGGCAATGTGACGCTCAAGGCGGTTGAAGGTCTTGGGCGCTTTGTGAAGTCGGTGTTGCAGGCGGAATTCAGGAGCAATCCGATCAACATGATGGGTGCTCTGATTGCGCGTGGTGCCCTGAATTCGATTTCCCAGCGCTTGAATCCTTCCCGTTACAATGGTGCGAGCCTTTTGGGCTTGCGCGGATTGGTGTTCAAGAGCCATGGTGGCGCCGACGCTTATAGCTATGAATGGGCGATCAAACGCGCCTACGAAGCAGCCAAACATGACGTACTCGCTCGCATTTCCACTACCATTGCAGAATTGATGCCGCCGTCATCATCCGGTGCAGCGATTCCGGAAGTCGTATCTGCCTCAGAATTGAATCAACAGAAAACAGCATGACTCGTTATAGCAAAATCATAGGTACCGGCAGCTACCTGCCGCCCAAGCGTGTGACCAATGCCGAATTAGCGGCACAATTGGCGGAAAAGGGCGTAGAGACGTCGGATGAGTGGATAGTCAGTCGCAGTGGTATTGCGGCGCGCCATTATGCCGAACAGAACGTAATGTCCAGCGACCTGGCGGCCGAAGCCGCGAAGCGCGCGCTGGATGCGGCCAAGCTGACGCCCAGCGATGTCGACCTCATCATCGTGGCCACATCGACGCCGGATCATTTTGGCGGTTTCCCCAGCACCGCTTGCGTTGTGCAACGCAAACTGGGTATCACCAATACGGGCGCGGCTTTTGATGTGCAGGCAGTCTGCAGCGGTTTCGTTTATGCGATGTCGATCGCGGATAACTTCATCAAGTCCGGTATGCACAAGAACGTGCTGGTTATCGGCGCAGAAGTGTTTTCTCGCATTATCGACTTTAATGATCGTACTACTTGCGTACTGTTTGGTGATGGCGCCGGTGCCATCGTAATGTCTGCATC
>JAEZLB010000191.1 GCA_023435945.1 Pseudomonadota bacterium
GTACACACGACGATTGACTCCCCCTCGTTAATATCAAACTCGACATTCACGCGCGTTAATGCCAGTGGATGACAGAGCGGAATCAGGTCGCTGGTTTTCTTCGCACCCATGATGGCTGCAATCCGCGCAATCCCCAGTACGTCGCCTTTTTTCGCCGAGCCGGATTTAATGATGGCAAGGGTTTCCGGCTTCATGCGTATGGTGCCGGTGGCAATTGCGATACGGTGGGTTTCCTTCTTCTCACCGACGGCGACCATGTGAGCCTGGCCGGATTCGTTGAAGTGAGTGAGGCCATCGTTGGCCAAGGTAGTGTCAGGTTTAGTCATGGTAACAAAAACGCAGAAATGAACAGGTCGTGCCCGCCCCGGTTATCATAGGGCCATGGTGAAACGAAAAGATCCCCCATTGTACCCGCGGCCGCGCAAGCTGGCGGCACTCTGCTTGTCATTGTCGCTATTGCTGCCGATGGCGCCCGTAAAGGCTCTGGCGCAGGGGCTGCCTGAACTGGGCGGTTCGGAAAGCGCATCGTTGTCGCCAGCTATGGAGCGCCAGCTGGGTGAGCACATCATGCGTGACATCCGGCGCAATCGCGATTATCTCAATGATGCCGCCGTACAGGAATATTTGAACAACTTTGGCACCCGCTTGCTGAGCGCCACGCCGGAAGCGCGGGGCGAGGGCAATTATGATTTCTTCTTTTTTGCGGTGCGTGATTCCCGCCTGAACGCTTTTGCGCTGCCCGGTGGTTTTATCGGCGTGCATTCGGGACTGGTGCTGGCCGCGGACAGCGAGTCGGAACTGGCCAGCGTGATGGCGCATGAAATCAGCCACGTTGCGCAGCGTCATATTGCGCGCATGCTCGGCAAGCAGCAGAACGACAGCCTGATTTCGATGGCGGCCATCTTACTGGGCATGCTGGCAGCCGGTTCCAATGCGGATCTGGCACAGGCAGCGATGATGGGGGGTACTGGTTTGGCCGCGCAACGTCAGCTGAATTTTAGTCGTGAGGCGGAGCGCGAGGCCGACCGTCTAGGTTTGCAGATTTTGCGCAACGCAGGTTTTGATACGGCGGGCGCTGTCAGTTTCTTCGAGCGTCTGCAACGCGCGAACCGGGTCTATAACGATAATGCGCCGGTTTATCTGAGGACCCACCCGCTGACGACAGAGCGGATTGCTGACATGCAGTCGCGCACGCAAGCCGAGCGTTATCGTCAGCATGCCGACAGCCTGGACTTTCATTTGATTCGTGCCCGGCTGCGCGTACTGCAGGAGAATTCGGCGCAAGGGCATCACGATGCTTCCGAATTTTTCGCTACTCAATTGCGGCATCCGCAACCGGCACAGCAGATTGCGGCACGTTATGGGCTTGCCACGGTGGCTTTGCAAAAGGGGGAAGCCGCACGGGTCGTGAAGTTGCTGGAAGAAGCGAACAACTTGTTGCCGCGAGTGTCGGAAGCCATGCAAGGTGGCGCGCCGCTGCACAGCCTGATGATTGAAGCGCAATTGCAGGCAAAACAAGCCGAGCGGGCTGTGCAAACGGCGGAGGCAGCGCGTACGCGTTTTCCCATGTCGCGCAATATTGCCGTGTTATATGCCGATGCCCTGATGGCGGCGGGACAGGGGCAGAAAGCGGTGGATTTTCTGCGAGATCAATTGACCTTGTATCGCCAGGAGCCCGATCTGCATCAGCGATTGGCCAAGGCATATGCTGCTCAGGGAAAAATCGCATTGCAGCACACGGCGATGGCAGAACACTATGCGCTGACAGGCAGCGTGCCGGCAGCGCTGGATCAACTGACGATTGCGCGTCGGGCGCCGGATGCATCCTTTCATGATCTGGCGGTAATCGATGCCCGCGAGAAGGAGTTCCGTGAGCGTTGGCTGGATGAGTTGAAAGAAATGCAAAGGCGCTGAGCCGGCATGGTAAGAAGTACTCTTCAGGCCTGCCGCTGAAGCTTGGCGACCTGATCAGGATGCCGTACGAATCCGAAATGCGAACACAGCTCATCGGCTGACAGTCGTTTTATCGGTAACATGCGTCCTGCCAGATGCAGCGTCAGTACGGATTTTTTGTTATCCGTCGCTTCATTTTCCTGGAGATAAGCCAGAAAGGCATCCTCCGTCGGTGGTTTGCCATCAAGTTTTAGCAGGTTCAGACAATGCAGCAAGTCGCGGTCGTCAATCTGTGCCAGCTTGTCCAGCGTCTGCAGAATCAGATTGCCCTGGTCCGTCATCCATACGCCGTTCACAATCCCCAGCCTGTCGCCGGTGTGCAGGATAAACCCTTGTAAGGGATTGGTGCGAGCGATAAAAGGCGTTGCTTCCAGTTCCACGTAGACGCGCTGCGGACCATTTTGAAAATACCAGCAGCCGCGTTCGTCGCACTGGTAGTTGCGATTGATGAACTGCACGAGAGCGGCATTTTGAATGCGCTCGCCTGGCAGCTTTTCGGTCTGTGCCTGTTCATCGCGCATGCGCCAGTCACCCCGCGCATCCAGCGCCAGCCAGCCGTAACAATGCGGCACATTCGGCCATTTGATCATCGCTTGCTTGACGATTTCATCCATGACAGCGACAAGGAAAATAAGAATATGCGACTTCTGATGCCGGCCGTTTCGATTGGTTGCATTGATTTTAGGACGGGCGGGATGAACGGCGAAGTGTGAGTAACCGTGTTGTGCCAGCTAGTGGCCGCGGGTCAGAAAGCGCAGTATGCGCTGGGGCAACCAGCCTGAGTTACCGGGCAGGGAGCCGATTGAGAAACCGACATGGCCGCCTTCATTCGGGTATTCCAGTTTCACGCAAGAAGCCGCTTGTTGGGGCAGATATTGCGCTGGCAGGAAGGGATCATTTCTCGCATTGAGCACCAGGGTCGGTACCGTGATGTCCGGCAGCACGTAGCAGGAACTGGCGCGGTGCCAGTAGTCGTCGGTGTCGCGGAATCCGTGCAGGGGGGCAGTCACCACATTGTCGAATTCATACAGGTTGCGTGCTTTCAGCATCTTGTCGCGCGCGAACAAGTCGGGAAACTGGCTCAGCTTTTGCAGGCATTTGGGTTTCAAGGTCTGCAAGAAAAAGCGCGTGTAGACCATATTAAAACCTTTGCCCAGCACCGCGCCGCCATGCGTGAGATTCATGGGGGCCGAAATCGAGCAGGCGGCTTTCACGAAATCGGCAGCATGCTGCGATTCTCCCAGCCAGCGCAACAAGGCATTGCCTCCCAGGGACACGCCAACAGCATATAGTTCGCTGCTAGGCACGGTGAGTCGTCGCGCCTGCATGCGGCGCAGGATCCAGTTCACTTCGTCGGCATCGCCGGAGTGGTAAAAACGCGGAGCGTGATTGATCTCTCCCGAGCAGCCGCGAAAATGCGGCACAGCGCCCGACCAGCCCAGGTTTTTTATGGCTGCCATCAGGCCCCGGGCATAGTGGCTGTTCGATGAGCCTTCTAAGCCATGGAACAGGACGAGCAGAGGCTTGTCAGCATCGCCGTCAACAAAATCCACATCGATGAAATCGCCGTCCGGCGTATCCCAGCGTTCGCGCCGGTACGTCACAATTGCCTTGGGGATCAGCTTGGCGGGATAGATGGTTTGCATGTGCCCGCCTCGCAGCCATGGGGGCGCGACATAGGAAATCATTTCGGAAGTGACGTCACGGGAAGCGGACATGCGGGCAGTGCGGGGAAGAGAAGGGCGACCAGAAGGCGCTTGCAGCGATACAAGGCGTTTTCAGCCCGGTCGATAGGTGCCGGGCTGAAAACGCGACTCAGGAATCAGTGATGTCCCGGTTTGGCCATCGCGCCAGGCGTCAGCTTGTAAATGGTACTGCAGTACGGACATTTCGCTTCGCCCTTGGCATCGAAATCAAGATAAACGCGCGGATGTGAAGACCACAGCGGCATCTTGGGATTGGGGCAATAAGCCGATTTGTAACTTGCATCGTCCAGCAGGACTGGATCCATTTCGATTTTTTCTGTCATGATGATCTCCCGTGTAATTAAACCAGCGTCAGCCAGTGCTTGTATTGCGGCGCCTTGCCGGCGACCTCGTCAAAGAACAAGGACTGCAGTTTTTCTGTGATGGGCCCGCGTGCGCCGGAACCGATGGTGCGGTTGTCCAGTTCGCGGATAGGCGTGATTTCAGCCGCAGTGCCGGTGAAGAAGGCCTCATCGCAGCAATAGACCTCATCGCGCGTGATGCGTTTCTCGATGACCTCGATACCCATGTCGCGCGCCATGGTCAGTACGGCGTCGCGGGTAATGCCGTCCAGGCAGGATGCCAGGTCGGGCGTGTAGATCTTGCCGTTTTTGACGATGAATACATTCTCGCCCGAGCCTTCGGACACGTAGCCTTCGGTATCCAGCAGCAGTGCTTCATCGTAGCCATCGGCCAGCGCTTCCTGGTTGGCGAGGATGGAGTTGATGTAATAGCCGGAAGCCTTGGCGCGTACCAGCGACACGTTGACATGGTGGCGGGTATAGGAAGAGGTTTTTACGCGTATGCCCTTGGCCAAGCCGTCTTCACCCAGGTAGGCGCCCCAGGGCCAAGCTGCGATAGCGACGTGGATCTGGTTGCCTTTGGCGGATATGCCCAGCTTTTCTGAGCCGATCCAGACCAGCGGGCGAATGTAGCAGGAGTCCAGCTTGTTCTCGCGCACGACCTGCAGCTGCGCCTGCATCAGGGTTTCCATGTCGAACGGAATCTTCAGCTGGAAAATCTTGGCCGAATTGAATAGGCGCTGGGTATGTTCCTTCAGGCGAAAAATCGCCGTTCCCTCGTCTGTTTTATAGGCACGCACACCTTCAAAAACGCCCATGCCGTAATGCAGGCTGTGAGTCAGCACATGGATGGTGGCATCGCGCCAATCAATCAGTTCGCCGTCTTTCCAAATCTTACCGTCGCGGTCGGCCATGGACATGAGGAAATCTCCAGAGT
>JAEZLB010000197.1 GCA_023435945.1 Pseudomonadota bacterium
CGTTACAACAAGGTCGTCGACATCTGGGGCAAGACCTCGGACGAAGTCGGCAAGGCGATGATGGACCAGCTCAAGATCGAGCCGGTCACCAAGCGCGACGGCACCGAAGGCACCCAGGAATCGTTCAACGCGATTTACATGATGGCCGACTCCGGTGCGCGTGGTTCGGCAGCACAGATTCGCCAGTTGGCGGGTATGCGCGGCCTGATGGCGAAACCCGATGGTTCGATCATCGAAACCCCGATTACCGCGAACTTCCGTGAAGGTCTGAACGTTCTGCAGTACTTCATCTCCACCCACGGTGCACGTAAAGGTCTGGCCGATACCGCGCTGAAAACCGCGAACTCGGGTTACCTGACCCGTCGTCTGGTCGACGTAACGCAGGATCTGGTCGTGATCGAAGACGATTGCGGCACCTCCAATGGTGCGTCGATGAAAGCACTGGTTGAGGGCGGTGAGGGTATCGAAGCGCTGCGTGACCGTATTCTGGGTCGCGTTGCTGCGGTAGACGTCGTCAATCCGGAAGATCAGTCCACGTTGTATCCGGCCGGCACGCTGCTGGATGAAGATGCCGTGGAAGAAATCGAACGCCTGGGCATCGACGAAGTGAAGATCCGTACGCCGCTGACCTGCGACACCCGCTTTGGCCTGTGCGTGCAGTGTTATGGCCGTGACTTGGGCCGCGGCTCGCTCGTCAACGTTGGTGAAGCAGTTGGTGTGATCGCTGCACAGTCCATCGGTGAGCCTGGCACGCAGCTGACCATGCGTACCATCCACATCGGTGGTGCGGCTTCGCGTGCAGCGGTTGCCTCTTCCGTGGAAGCCAAGTCCAACGGTACGGTGCGCTTTACTGCCACCATGCGTTACGTGACCAATGGCAAGGGCGACCAGATCGTCATTTCCCGTTCCGGTGAAGTGCTGATCACTGACGACCTGGGCCGTGAGCGTGAACGTCATAAAGTGCCGTACGGTGCGACGCTGCTGGTGAAAGACGGCATGTCGCTGAAAGCCGGTACTGCGCTGGCCAACTGGGATCCGCTGACACGCCCGATCATTACCGAGTACAGCGGCACCATCAAGTTCGAGAACATCGAAGAAGGTGTGACCGTTGCTCGCCAGATCGACGAAGTGACCGGTCTGTCCACCTTGGTCGTCATCGACGCGAAACGTCGTGGTTCCGCTGGTAAGACTCAGCGTCCACAGGTGAAACTGCTGAACGAGTCGGGCGAAGAAGTAAAGATCGCCGGTACCGAACATCCTGTGACCATTGGTCTGCAGGTGGGCGCACTGATCACTGTGAAAGACGGTCAGCAAGTGTCGGTGGGTGAAGTGCTGGCACGTATCCCGACCGAATCGCAGAAAACCCGTGACATTACCGGTGGTCTGCCGCGTGTGGCCGAACTGTTCGAAGCACGTTCCCCGAAAGATGCCGGTATGCTGGCAGAAGTTACGGGTACGGTTGCCTTCGGCAAGGAAACCAAGGGCAAGCAGCGCCTGGAAATCACCGATCTCGATGGCAACAAGCACGAGTTCCTGATTCCGAAAGACAAGCAGGTGCTGGTGCATGATGGCCAGGTGGTGAACAAGGGCGAGATGATCGTGGACGGCCCGGCCGATCCGCAGGATATTCTGCGCCTCCTGGGTATCGAAGCACTGGCTCGTTACATCGTCGACGAAGTGCAGGACGTGTATCGTCTGCAGGGCGTGAAGATCAACGACAAGCACATTGAAGTGATCGTGCGCCAGATGCTGCGTCGTGTTCAAGTGGTTGATCCGGGTGATACCACCTACATCACCGGTGAACAGGTCGAGCGTTCCGAACTGCTGGATGAAAACGATCGCGTGATCGCTGAAGGCAAGATCCCGGCAACTTACGACAACGTATTGTTGGGTATTACCAAAGCATCGCTGTCGACCGACTCCTTCATCTCGGCCGCTTCCTTCCAGGAAACGACCCGTGTGCTGACCGAAGCCGCGATCATGGGCAAGAAAGACAGCCTGCGTGGCTTGAAGGAAAACGTCATTGTGGGTCGATTGATCCCGGCCGGTACCGGTTTGGCGTACCACCGTGCCCGCAAGGCCAAGGAAACTTGGGAAGCCGACGAGCGCAATGCCTTGTTGCAAGCTGAGCAAGCAGCGCGCGAAGCAGCAGAAGCCAGCTTCGTGACTACTTCCAGCGATACGCCGGAAGGCGACGAGCAGCAGTAAAAAGAGTTATATCCGAGCTTGCAGCCCCGCTTCGGCGGGGCTTTTTTTCGGGCTCCGCCTGGGTGTTTTGTCAGTTTGGAACGCTCAAGCGTTGGCCGATGCGTAACCTGGTCACAGCGGGGAAGCAGGGCGCCAATGTTAGTTGACTGCCTGCCGGTCAAAGGATATACTCGCGAGTTCTCGAATTTAAGCTTGCCCGGGCTTAAGCGTTCTTTGGTCTATTCGCCTTCTGCGACGCTTTTCCCCTATCAGCCAAATCGAATTCGCGCATAAAAGCGCAATAACAGTCCCCGGATAATCCGGGTTTAGTCATTATTTTGTTGGATTAAAGACCGATGCCAACCATCAATCAACTCGTTCGTCGCCCGCGCGTTTCCGCCGTGGTGAAGAGCAAATCTCCGGCACTGGAAAACTGCCCGCAGAAACGCGGCGTTTGCACCCGTGTCTATACCACGACTCCTAAGAAGCCGAACTCGGCGTTGCGTAAAGTTGCTAAAGTGCGTTTGACCAACGGTTACGAAGTCATTTCGTACATCGGCGGTGAAGGCCATAACCTGCAAGAGCACAGCGTTGTGCTGCTGCGCGGCGGTCGTGTAAAAGACTTGCCAGGTGTGCGTTACCACATGGTTCGCGGCGCTCTGGATACCCAAGGCGTTAAAGACCGTAAGCAAGCTCGCTCCAAGTACGGTGCGAAGCGTGCCAAGGCTGCTAAGAAGTAATTTAGTGTCCGCTGCGTCGTGCGCGACCGCGGAATCGAGTCGACCCCGAACTGGGTCGAGTAAGTGGGTGGTCTGATGGCCATTCGCGAGTGCCGCAAAAGTGCGGGCTCAACTGAAGACTGAAAGGAATAGAAATGCCACGTCGTCGCGAAGTCCCGAAACGGGAAATTCTGCCGGATCCGAAGTTCGGTAATGTAGAAGTTGCTAAATTTGTTAACGTGTTGATGCTGTCCGGTAAAAAATCGGTCGCCGAGAACATCATCTATGGCGCGTTTGATCAAATTCAGCAAAAAACCGGCAAGGATCCGCTGGAAGTGTTTACCACTGCTCTGAACAACGCTAAGCCTCTGGTAGAAGTGAAGTCCCGCCGAGTGGGTGGTGCCAACTACCAGGTGCCTGTGGAAGTTCGCCCGGTGCGTCGTATGGCGTTGTCCATGCGTTGGCTGCGTGAGGCTGCCAACAAGCGCAGCGAAAAATCCATGCCGTTGCGTTTGGCTGGTGAGTTGTTGGATGCGGCAGAAGGCCGTGGTGGCGCGATGAAGAAGCGTGACGAAGTGCATCGCATGGCAGAAGCGAACAAGGCATTCTCGCACTTCCGCTTCTAATGAACTGGAGGCAGTCCTCGCGGTCAAGAGCAGGGTGCTTCCTCAATACGTAAATTGGACAAACCGGGTGCACAACTTTGTAAAAAGTGTCGCTCGGTTTCGTTCGTTAAAAAGACTTAGGATTAAATATGGCTCGCAAGACCCCTATTGAGCGCTACCGTAACATCGGTATCTCCGCTCACATCGATGCCGGCAAAACCACGACCTCCGAACGTATTCTTTTCTATACGGGCGTAACCCACAAACTGGGTGAAGTGCATGACGGCGCGGCTACCACCGACTGGATGGAACAAGAGCAAGAGCGCGGCATTACCATTACCTCTTCGGCAGTGACCTGCTTCTGGAAGGGCATGGACCTGAGCCGTCCGGAGCACCGCATCAACATCATCGACACCCCGGGTCACGTGGACTTCACGATTGAAGTGGAGCGTTCCATGCGCGTGCTGGACGGCGCTTGCATGGTTTACTGCGCAGTGGGTGGCGTGCAGCCCCAATCCGAAACCGTATGGCGTCAAGCCAACAAGAACAAGGTGCCCCGTCTGGCGTTCGTGAACAAGATGGACCGCACCGGCGCGCACATTTTCAAGGTCGGTGCCCAGATTAAGCCCCCCCTCAAGGCAAATCCGGTTCCGGTTGTTGTGCCTATCGGTGCTGAAGACAACTTCCAGGGCGTCGTCGATCTGATCAAGATGTAGGCGATCGTTTGGGACGAAGCATCGCAAGGCATGAAATTCGAATACGCAGATATTCCGGCGGATCTGGTGGATGTGGCGAACGAGTGGCGTGAAAAGATGGTTGAGTCCGCTGCCGAAGCCTCGGAAGATCTGATGAACAAATATCTGGAAGAGGGCGATCTGTCCGAAGCCGAGATCATTGCAGCACTACGTCAGCGCACCATCGCTGGTGAAATCCAGCCTATGCTGTGCGGCTCCGCGTTCAAGAACAAAGGTGTTCAGCGTATGCTGGACGCAGTTCTGGACTTCCTGCCGTCGCCGGTTGATATTCCTGACGTTCAGGGTATCGACGAAAACGAACAGCCTGCAACGCGTAAGGCCGACGACAACGAGAAATTCTCCGCGCTGGCATTCAAGATCATGACCGACCCGTTCGTTGGTCAGCTGATTTTCTTCCGCGTGTATTCCGGCGTGGTGAATGCAGGCGATACCGTGTACAACCCGGTTAAGGGCAAGAAGGAGCGCATGGGCCGTATTCTGCAGATGCGTGCTAACGAGCGTGAAGAAATCAAAGAAGTGCGCGCTGGTGATATCGCTGCGGCTGTTGGTCTGAAAGAAGTGACTACCGGCGACACGCTGTGTGATCCTGCTTCCGTGTTCACTCTGGAGCGCATGGTGTTCCCTGAGCCGGTGATTTCGCAGGCAGTAGAGCCAAAAACCAAGGCTGACCAGGAAAAAATGGGTATCGCGCTGAACCGTTTGGCAGCAGAAGATCCATCATTCCGTGTGCGTACCGATGAAGAATCCGGTCAAACCATTATTTCCGGTATGGGTGAACTGCATCTGGAAATTCTGGTTGATCGCATGAAGCGCGAATTCAATGTGGAAGCGACCGTTGGCAAGCCGCAGGTTGCTTACCGTGAAACCATCCGTAAGGCGGTGGACGAGGCTGAAGGTAAGTTCGTTAAGCAGTCGGGTGGCCGTGGTCAATACGGCCACGTGGTACTGAAG
>JAEZLB010000282.1 GCA_023435945.1 Pseudomonadota bacterium
AATCATCGCATTTTCAGCTCCCTGCGCAGTTTAACGGATTACATCAGCGCTAACAGGAAAGCCTGAGGCTCGGGTGCTTCGTCTGGCTTATCTGGTGCTGGTGGGAGTGTTCGTAGTGAGCTACGCCTTGCTCGCGCATTACACCAATGTAGCCGGTACCGAAACCCTGGGTACGATAGTGGCACTGGCACCCCTCCTTGTGGCTGCGGTTTCCCTGACCTGGCAGCTGCGCCATCACAAAGTGGTACCCGTGTTGTTCGTCGTCGGCTGTGTCGTCCTCGCCATGGCGTGGGGGCGCTTGGAAAAGCACTACAGCCTGATCTACTGGCTTGAGCACGTGGGAACCCAGTTGTTCCTGTGCCATATTTTCGGGCGTACGCTTCTGGATGGCCGGGAGCCCCTGGTGAGCTACTTCGCGCGCATGATACAGGGCCCGCTGACGCCTCCCTTGCAGACTTACACGCGTGCCGTGACCAAGGCATGGGTGTTTTTCTTTGCGGGCATGGCGCTGGTGTCGACCCTGTTGTACCTGCTGGTATCCATAGAGGGATGGTCGATATTCGCTAATTTTGTTACCGCACCCATGATAGGGCTGATGTTTATTGCCGAGTATCTGGTTCGTCGGCGCCTGCATCCCAAAATGGAACATGTGCCCATTCTCGAAGGGGTAAAGGCCTACTGGAAGCACCCGGCGCGTTAATGTTGATCGCGACCAGATAAAGAAAAGCATGGGCATGTCCACCTTACCCCTTATTACTCACACGCATGCGGATAGCATCGTTGCATGGCGTGACGGCAAGCCGATATCCGCAGCGGCTTTTCTCGCGGATGTACGGCAGGTGAGCGCGATGCTTCCTGCCAGCGTCCACCTACTGAATGCCTGTGCCGATCGTTATCGTTTCATGGTCGGTCTGGCTGCGTCTGTGTTGTCGAACAAGATCAGCCTGCTGCCGCCTACGCAAACCCCGGAAATGATAGGGCAGATGCAGCAGTTTGCGCCGGATGCTTTCTGCCTTACGGATTCGGAGGATTGCAGCGTTGCGTTGCCCCAGGTTCGTTTTCCGCAACTGGTATCTGAAACCGGGACTGAAACAGAAGTCGCGAGTCGGGAGACATTCAGCGTGCCGTTTATCGATGCGGCGCAGATCATGGCCTATGTGTTTACGTCTGGCTCAACCGGACAACCTCGTCCCCACGTCAAGACCTGGGGCGGTGTTGCGCATAGCGTGTGCGCAGAAGCGCAACGATGGGGCATCGCTGACGGTCGGAGCCACGCCATTATAGGCACCGTTCCGCCGCAGCATATGTATGGACTGGAATCGACGGTCGTCATCGTGATGCAAAGTGCGAATGCCATGGTGACGGGCCAGCATTTCTATCCGGCCGATATCTGCAGTGCGCTGGAGAAGGTGCCTGCGCCGCGCGTGCTGGTGTCAACGCCAATTCACCTGCGCTTTCTGCTGGAGGCGACCGGGCAGCTGCCGGAAATCGGCTTGCTGGTTTCTGCCACCGCGCCGCTTTCGCTCGCATTGGCACAGGAGGTGGAGCGGCGGTGTCATGCGCCGCTGGTGGAGATATACGGCTGTACCGAGACCGGGCAAATCGCGTCGCGCCGCCTGACGGAAGGCGAAGAATGGCATTTGTTCCCAGACATCCGTTTCCGCCAGGAGAACGAGATAACTCTGGCCTACGGCGGGCATATCGACCAGCCTACCGAAATGGGCGATGTGATCGAGATGGTGAGCGAAGACCGCTTCCGTCTACATGGACGCAAGGCTGACATGGTGAACATCGCCGGCAAGCGTAATTCCCTGGCTTATCTGAACCTCCAGTTGACCGCGATAGAAGGCGTCTTGGACGGTGCTTTTTTTGTGCCGGATGAGGCTGATTCGGATGAACTGGTCCGGCTGGTTGCTTTCGTAGTTGCTCCCAGCCTGAGTTCGGTTGAGCTGATGGCAGCACTGCGCAAGCGTATTGATGCGGTTTTCCTGCCGCGTCCGCTGGTATTCGTCGATGCTTTGCCGCGCAACTCGACGGGCAAGCTGCCTCGTTCGGCCTTGCAGGCATTGCTCGCGCAAACCATGAATCAATCCGCAGGAAGGGCGACATGATGCAGTCTGTCTTTATACTGCCTATCACGGCACATCATCCGGCCTTCTCCGGACATTTTCCAGGCATGCCCATCGTGCCGGGCGTGGTGTTGCTGGATGAAGTGCTGCATGTGCTTGAGCGTGAGGCCGGTGTAATGGCAGCGCAAGTCAGCCAGGCAAAGTTCCTGAGCCCGGTGCGTCCCGGTGAACAGGTTGAGCTGCGCTATGAAAGCGCTAATGCAGACAACCTGCGTTTCACCCTGCGTTGTGCCGACCGGCAGATCGCGACCGGGGTTGTCCGAGTCAAGGCAATAGCATGAGGCAGGCATGACGAGTACTTCATCGGCCACCTGGACGCAGCGTCCCGAACGCGGCAGTACCCTGTTGCTGCGCCTGATGACACGCTTTGCATTGTGGTTCGGTCGCGCTCCGGCGCGCGTGCTGCTGCATCCCATTACCTTGTATTTCCTTCTGTGTTGTCCGGCCGCACGCCACAGTTCTCGTGCTTATCTGGCGCGCGTGCTCGATCGTCCACCGGGCTGGGTAGACCTGTACAGGCATATCCACTGCTTTGCCTCGGTGCTGCTGGACCGCATCTACCTGCTGAACCAGCGTTTCGATTTGTTCGAATTGGAGATCGAGGGCGAAGAATGTATTCGCAGCGCGATCGCGGAAGGCCAGGGCGTATTCCTGATCGGCGCGCATATTGGCAGTTTCGAAGCCTTGCGTGCGCTGGGTCGCAAGGAGTCGGGGCTGGAAGTGGCGATGGCGATGTTCGAAGACAATGCCGGCAAGATCATGAGCATCCTGTCGGCGATCAATCCGGCATTGAAACAGGACGTGGTTCCGCTGGGACGTATCGACTCCATGCTGCAATTGAGCGAACGGCTCGATAAGGGAATGATGGTTGGCATGCTGGCGGATCGTTCGCTGGCCGATGATAATCTGCATCCGGTCAGTTTTCTGAACGACACTGCCTACCTGGCAACCGGACCTTTCCGTATGGCGGCCTTGTTGCGTCGTCGTGTAATTTTTATGGCGGGACTTTACCTGGGCGGGAATCGTTATCGCCTGGTGTTTCAGCCACTGGCCGATTTCTCGGGACTCGCCTCCGGTCAGCGGCAAAAAGCGCTGGAGGAGGCACTGGCACGGTATGCGGCGTTGATGCAGGCATGTTGCCGCGAGGCTCCTTACAACTGGTTTAATTTCTTCGATTTCTGGCAGCAGCCGGAAAGGAGCAGCAAGTGATGGGTAACAGAGTCGTTAGGGGAGTCGTCGGGTGTTTCACCGTTTTTTTTCTGCTGGCCTGGTACATGGCGGCAGGACATGCTGCGAACTGGAATATTGATGCGCTGATGACGGAGTTGTCTCAGACCGAGCCAGGCCGTGCGCGCTTTGTTGAGAAAAAAACCATACGGATGCTGGAAGAGCCCGTGGTTTCATCAGGCGAACTGTTGTACCTGCCGCCTGACAGACTTGAGCGCAAGACGCTGAAACCGCGCGAGGAAACCATGGTGGTGGATGGTGGCGTGGCCACCATTGTCCGCGGC
>JAEZLB010000293.1 GCA_023435945.1 Pseudomonadota bacterium
AACAGGCGTCCAATCCGCGTATCGGATTCGAAGACGGCCGTGTAGAGCTGACGGCGCCAGCCTTGCGCAGGTTTGCCGAAATGGGTGCTGATGCCTGTCTTCGCCATGTACTGCGGCGGCTCATAATGGGGTGAAGAACCAGGCTGGACCATGGAATGTCAATAGATAACGAAAAGAGAGAATGATAATGGCTTTTTGCATTTGCTTCCCAGCCTTCCTTGTGCGGACGGCTGAGAAGCGTTGCCGCCTACCGGGCAAACGCTTGCAGCGTACGGCGAGAAAGGAAACCGGAGAAAAGCATGGATGCCGAGTTCTGGATTTCAGTTCTGCAGATTATTGCTATCGATATCCTGCTGGGTGGCGACAATGCTGTCGTGATTGCACTGGCCTGCCGCGGCTTGCCGGAGGCGCAGCGAAAAAAAGGCATTTTATGGGGTGTGGCGGGAGCGATCGCGCTGCGTATTCTCCTGATCTTTTTTGCGCTGCAATTGCTGGCAATTCCTTACCTGAAGGTGGCAGGCGCCTTGCTGCTATTGTGGATAGGCATCAAATTGCTGCTGCCCGAGCATAATGAAGGGCACCATCATATACAGAGCAGCACCACGTTGGCAGGCGCGATCAGGACCATCATCGTGGCTGATGCCGTGATGAGTCTTGATAACGTGATCGCGGTGGCGGGAGCCGCCAAGGGAGACCTTACCCTGGTGATATTCGGCATCATGGTTAGCGTGCCTATCATTGTCTGGGGCAGCAGACTGGTACTGAAACTGATGGATCGCTTTCCGATTGTCATTACCCTGGGCGGGGGATTGCTTGGCTGGATCGCGGGGGAAATGCTGGTGTCGGACGTGGCGGTGGAGCCGCTATTGGCACAGCAGCCAGCATGGATAGGGCATGCCGCCGGCCTAGTGGGCGCCTTGCTGGTGATTGCGACCGGAACGTTGCTGGCCCGGCGCCGGCAAGGGCATTCAGATTGAGTGGAAACTTATCGCGGAGGAGAAGAGAGCATGCTAAAAATACTGTTGTCGACGGATGGTTCCGACCAGAGTCTGCGTGCCGTGCCGCACGCTGTCCGGCTATATCAGACTAACGGCCCTGTCGAGCTGCACGTGCTGTATGTGCAGATTCCTATCCAGTCCGGACATGCGCGCATGTTCGTCAGCCAGGAAAATCTGAATTCCTACTATCAGGACGAAGGCGAAAAAGCGCTGGCGCCAATGTGCAAGCTGCTGGATGAGGCGGGGGTGCACTACAGCAAGCACATCAAGGTAGGACCCGTGGCGGAAACCATCGCGCAGTTTGCCAAAGAGCAGCATTGTGATCAGATCATCATGAGCACTCACGGACGTAGCGGCTTGAAGCATATCCTGATGGGTTCGGTCGCCACGGACGTGGTACGCATCAGCGAGGTGCCGGTGCTGTTGGTCAAGTAACGGCAGCAGCCTCAGAGCGTACGTAATGCTTGTACGGCGCGGGTGATTTCCGTGGGTTCGTGCAGGCGCAGGATTTTCTTGATCTTGCTATTCAGCAAGCCCAGATCGCTGTTGAGAATTTCCTGCTTGATGGTGGGGATCTGGCTTGGGTGCATGGAAAATTCCCGTAGTCCCAAGCCCAGCAGCAGTCGGCACAGATTCGGATCGCCCGCAATTTCACCACATACGGAAACCGGCAGGCCGGCCCGGTGACCGGTCGAAATGATGTGCGACAGCAGGAAAATAACGGCCGGATGCAACGCGCTATACAGGTGCGCGACTTCATGGTCGACGCGATCAATGGCCAGTGTGTACTGGATCAGATCATTGGTGCCAATGGACAGGAAGTCCAGCCGCTTCGCGAATACCGGCAAACTCAAGGCGGCAGCCGGCACTTCTATCATTGCGCCTACCGGCAGGTTGGGGTCGAATTTACGCTTGGCATCCCGCAGCTGCTGCTTGGCCTGCTCTATCAGTTCCAGCGTACGGTCGATTTCAAATGCATGTGTGATCAGCGGTAGCAGAAGCTTGACAGGGCCATAAGCCGAAGCGCGCAGGATGGCGCGCAATTGCACCAGGAATATGTCCGGCTGCGACAGGCAATAACGAATGGCGCGCAAACCCAGCGCCGGATTGGCAGCACTTTCCTCGGCTTCGTCGATCGGCTTGTCGGCGCCGCTGTCCAGCGTGCGTATCGTGACCGGTCTGCCTTTCATGCAGATCACGGCCTTTTTGTAGGCGTCGAACTGTTCGTCTTCGGTCGGTAACCGCGCCGCCTGTGCCGCCGGGGCCATGAACAGGAATTCGGAGCGGAACAGGCCAATGCCGTTGGCGCCGGCTTCCATTGCCGCGCTGCAGTCATCCGGAAATTCGATGTTGGCCAGCAGGGTAATGGGCGTGCCGTCCTTGGTGACAGCCGGTATCTTGCGCAGGCGTGCCAGCTTCTTGCGTTCACGCAGCATCTCGGCCTGCCTGGCGCGATACTGGTCCATCACTGCCTGCGGCGGATCGACGATCACCGTGCCGGCATCGCCGTCGATGATAATCCATTCATCCTGTTCAATCAGGGTTGAGGCATTCTGCATGCCGACTGCAGCCGGAATATCCAGGCTGCGTGCCACGATGGCGGTATGCGAATTCTGGCCGCCCAGGTCGGTGATGAAGCCGCTGAACGCGCCGTTGCGGAACTGGGCCATGTCGGCAGGCGAGATGTCATGCGCTACCACGATCATTGGCATCGCCGAGGCATCCGTGGCGGGCAGGGCAGTGGCGCTGCCGGTCAGTGCCTTGAGTATGCGTTCGCCGACCTGGCGGATATCGTTGCGGCGCTCGCGCAGATACGGGTCTTCGATTTCGGCGAATTGCGCCGACAGTTCGTCGATTTGCGTGACCAGCGCCCATTCGGCGTTGTAGTGGCGCGTGCGTATGATTTCCAGCGGCATTTCCGAAATCATGGGATCGGAAAGAATCAGCGCATGCACATCCAGGAAGGCGGCGAGTTCTGCTGGCGCATCCTTGGGCAAGTCGGCGCGTATGCTTTGCAACTCCTGGTGGACAAAGGCCATGGCTGCCTGCAGCCGCGCGATTTCAGAGGCTACCTGGGGTTCTGAGACCAGGTAGTGTTTGACATCCAGTGCGGCTGGCGCGAGCAGATGGGCGCGCCCGATGGCAATGCCGCGTGAAACCGGGATACCGTGAAGAGTAAGGTAGGCCATGTTGTTCTTGGTTATAAAGGCAAGGGGCGTTATTCGCCTTCGCCGAACTTGTCACCTATGAGTTGCCTGATGGCTTCCAGGCATTCCTGTTCATCGGGGCCTTCCACTTCCAGGATCACGGTGCTGCCTTTGCCGGCAGCCAGCATCATCACGCCCATGATGGATTTCGCATTCACGCGGCGCTGATTGCGGGTCATCCACACGTTGCTGTCAAATTTTCCAGCCAGTTGGGTGAGCTTGGCGGAGGCACGCGCATGCAGCCCCAGTTTATTGGTAATTTCTAGTTCTTCACAGAGCATTCATTTATCCAGGCGGACGGCACCGGTCTGCGCGCCTGCAATCGCACGCTCGGCAACACGGGATAACAATTCATGACGATAAGTCAATGCGCGCAGCAGCATGGGAAGACTGATGCCGGCAAGGACTTCTACATGGTCAGGTTCGGAAAGCGACAGGGTGCAGTTACAGGGCGTTCCCCCGACCACGTCGGTCAAGACCAGTACGCCAGCGCCATCATCGAGACGGCTGATAGCTTCATGCGCCAGGCGCCGCACTTCCTGCGGGTCCTGGTCGGCCCATACATCGATGGCTTCCAGACGCTCGGGCATGCCCCGGAAAACGTGGGAAGCGGCTTCCACGAAGGCGTTGCCAAGCGGAGCATGAGTAAGCAGCAGGATACCAACCATAGTGCGATGACGCTAAGCTGAAATAAGAGAGCGTGACGGTATTACCCTGGCAAAGTAGAGGCTTATTGCCGGACTGCCTTTTCAACGGCATCCATGAACATCGCCGCCACGTTAAAACCTGTTTGTTGTTCGATTTCCTGGAAACAGGTCGGACTGGTGACATTGACTTCGGTAAGGTAATTGCCGATCACATCCAATCCTACCAGTAAAAGGCCGCGTTGCATCAGCACCGGCCCCAGTGTTTCGCCAATTTCCCGGTCTCGCGCCGAAATTTCCTGCGCCTTGCCCAGCCCGCCGGCGGCAAGATTGCCGCGTACTTCATTGCCTTGCGGGATGCGTGCCAGGCAGTAGGGAACGACCTGGCCGCCGATGACAAGCACGCGCTTGTCGCCTTGCGTGATGTCGGGAATGAAGCGCTGGGCCATGATGGAATGGCTGCCATTGTGCGTGAGCATTTCGATAATGGAGCCCAGATTCATGCCGTCGGCTTTGACGCGGAATACCCCCGCGCCGCCCATGCCATCCAGCGGCTTCAGGATGATGTCGCCATGTTCCTGCTGGAAGGCGCGCAGGGTATCGGCGTCGCGGCTGACCAGCGTGGGCGATACGAATTGCGGAAATTGCAGAATTGCCAGCTTTTCATTGTGATTGCGTATGGCCTGCGGACGATTCAGGATGCGGGCACCTTGTTGTTCCGCCAGTTCCAGCAGGTAGGTGGCATACACGTATTCCATGTTGAACGGCGGATCGGTGCGTTCCAGCACCACATCGAAGGCGGCCAGCGGCTGTACCTGCGCCGCTTCGGCGCGATACCAGTCATTGGCATCGCCGGTCATCGTGATACGCGCAGCACGGCCCGTTACTTTGCCGTCGCGACAGGCCAGGTCGTGATGCTGCAGCGCATAAATCTCATGGCCGCGGCGGGCCGCTTCGGCCATCATGGCGTAGGTGGTGTCCTTGTTAATCTTGAATTGGGAAAGCGGATCAGCAAGAAAGGCTATTTTCATCAGTCAGGTCCCGGTCGGCGGATTTCCGCTCAACAGTCAGTGTCGGTTAGTTTCGGCTCAGTAAATCTCAGGATTGGGATCTGTCTTTTCCAGTTCCAGCGATGCGGCCAGCAAGGCCAGACGAGCCACCACGCCATACATGTAGAAACGGTTGGGCGCCGTGGTGCCCGGTTTGGCAGCCGGGTCGGGCAGCATATACTGTTGTGCGAAAGCCAACGGGACAAAATGCGCCCCGGCGGCATTCAGGTTCTCATCGACGCCGCGTTCGGCGTGCACGCGATAGAAACCGCCCACGACGTAACGGTCGATCATGTAGACCACGGGCTCGGCCACCGCATCGTTGATGTGCTCGAAAGTATGCACGCCTTCCTGGATGATGACATCCGAGACTTCCAGCCCTTCCTTGACCACCGACATCTTATTGCGCTGCTTGCGGTTCAGGTCTTTTACTTCGCTGGCATCGCGCACGGTCATGATGCCCATGCCGTACGTTCCCGCATCTGCCTTGACGATGACAAAAGGTTTTTCCTTGATCCCGTATTCGCGGTATTTCTTGCGGATTTTTGCCAGCAGGCTATCTACGTTGGCGGCCAGGCAATCCTCGCCGGTGCGCTCGTGGAAGTTGATTTCCCCGCACTTGGCGAAATAGGGGTTGAGCATCCATGGGTCAATGTCGATCAGTTTCGAGAACTTCTTGACCACTTCGTCATAGGCGGCGAAGTGGTTGGTCTTGCGGCGCACGGTCCAGCCCGCATGCAATGGCGGCAGCAGGTTCTGCTCGTGGATGTTTTCCAGGATGGGCGGAATGCCGGCCGACAGGTCGTTGTTCAGCAGGATGGTGCAGGGATCGAAGTTCTTCAGGCCCAGGCGGCGTCCGTTGTTCAGGCGGATCAGGGGTTCCAGCGTAATCGACGAGCCATCAGGCAGGTCAATCTGGGTCGGTTCCTTGATGTCTTCGGACAAGGAGCCCAGCCGCACGTTCAGGCCGGTCTGCCGGAAAATTTGCGTCAGGCGCGCCACGTTCTGCAGGTAAAAGGTGTTGCGGGTATGGCGCTCCGGGATCAGCAGCAGGTTCTTCGCATCCGG
>JAEZLB010000318.1 GCA_023435945.1 Pseudomonadota bacterium
TCTGGTTGTGATACACCTCCAGACGCTTGATGACGGTTTCTTCCTTGTCATCGTCGCGCTGTATCAATTCCTCGCCGGTCACGTCATCCTTGCCTTCCGCCTTGGGCGGATTGAATTTGAGGTGGTAGGTACGGCCCGACGACATGTGCACACGACGACCCACCATGCGCTCGACGATGGCTTCATCGGGCACATCGATTTCCAGCACATAGTCGATGGCCACGCCAGCTTCCTTCATGGCTTCCGCCTGCGGAATCGTGCGCGGGAAACCGTCGAACAGATAACCGTTCGCGCAATCCGGCTGTTTCAGGCGATCCTTGACCAGGCCGATGATGATTTCATCAGAAACCAAACCGCCCGCATCCATCACCTTTTTCGCTTCCAGGCCCAGCGGAGTGCCTGCCTTGACGGCCGCCCGCAGCATGTCGCCGGTGGAAATCTGGGGAATATTAAATTTTTCTTTAATGAAGTTCGCCTGCGTGCCTTTTCCGGCGCCGGGCGGCCCCAATAGAATCAATCGCATGAGGATTTCCTAGTCTAGTTTTGAAAATTTGTTTCGTCGCGGCGGCCGTTCATTCGCTGCACTGCCGCAATCAGGATGGCAGGAACTTACCACAGATTCGTCAAAATTCGAGCCCTGCAGCGTTCCGGGATTTGCTACAACCCATAAACCCGTTGTACGCGCTCCAGGTCTTCCGGTGTGTCAACACCGGCAGCCGGAATGCTGTCCGTGACATGCACGGCAATCGGATAGCCGTGCCATAGCGCACGTAATTGCTCCAGCGCTTCGATCTGCTCCAGAGGAGCCACCTGCAGGCGCGGATAGGCCTGCAGAAAAGCGTTGGTATAGGCATACAAGCCTATATGCCGCAAAGGACGATAACCGGCAGGCAGTGTCTGCCGGGTTTGTGCAAAACCGTCCCTATGCCAGGGAATCGTGGCGCGCGAAAAATAAAGCGCCTTGCCCGTCTTGTCCAGCACTACCTTCACCACATTGGGGTTGAAGGCTTCTTCGACATTATCCAGTTCATGTGCCGCTGTCGCCATCGGCACATCCTTTCCGATCAGTGCTGCCGTAGCGGCAATCAGACCGGGATCAATCAGCGGCTCATCGCCCTGCACGTTCACCACCACCGCATCATCCGCCAACCCCGCCGCTGCCGCCACTTCCGCAATGCGGTCGGTACCGGAAGGATGGTCGGCGCGCGTCATGCGGGCCAGCACGCCATGCCTGATACAGGCATTCAGGATGTCCTCGTGGTCGGTCGCCACGATCACCTGTTCCGCACCGGCTTTCATTGCCTGCTCGGCCACGCGGACCACCATGGGCTTGCCCCCCAGGTCGGCCAGCGGCTTGTTCGGCAGGCGCGTCGAGGCCAGGCGAGCAGGAATGATGACGGTAAAGGACATGCTACAAAATCCCGGTGTATGCAGAGTGAAATGTCAGCAAGGTACATGAACCTTGCCAAAAAGAGCAAAGAAGCTGGGCGCCGGATTCGGCTACAAGCCAGGCGACGGCGCAGTCGACACCGGATCGATACCCGTATCGCGCGCTTCTTCCGCCCACATGATGGGAATCCCGTCGCGGATCGGATAAGCCAGCTTATCCGCTTTGCAAATCAGCTCCTGCGCTTTTTTGTCGTATTGCAGCGGGCCCTTGCAGACAGGACAAACCAAAACATCAAGCAGTCGGGTATCCACGTAATTTCTCCACAATTCTGTCTGGCAAAGCCGCATCGACTTGCGCAGTGACCGGCACCACCCAAAGGCGCTGATCATTTTTTAATGCTTCAAGATGGCGACATTTTACTGCATCCTTCTCGGTGATCAGAATAATATCGGCTTGCACCGCCGCAAAAGGATTGTCGGCATAGTCGTAATGGTCGGGCAGCGGCAGGGTTTCGACGCGCAATCCTGCGTGTTCCAGCATGCCGAAGAAGCGTGCAGGATTGCCGATTCCGGCAGCCGCCACCAGCTTCAGCGCCGGGTTATCATCTTTGGCAAAATCGGCCAGCGCACAGGTCCGGGAAGGGACCTGCAAGGAATAAGCCATCTCGCCTTTCAGGTGCATGGCAATGGTCTCTCCCTTTATTCCCGCTGCCTTGCCGCCATTGATCACGGTGAAATCGCGGGGTCGAGACAAGGGTTCGCGCAGGGGCCCCGCCGGCAGCAGCCAGCCATTGCCGCCACCGCGGGCATCGAACAATACGATTTCCATATCCCGGCCCAGCGCATAGTGCTGCAAACCGTCGTCCGACAGGATCACGTCCACTTGCGGATATTGCGCCAGCAGAGCCTCTCCGGTAGCCACCCGGTTGCGTCCCACCATCACCGGACATCCGGTGCGCTGCGCTATCAGCAAGGGTTCGTCGCCCACATGTTCTGGAGAAGAATCGTGCGTCACCGCCTGCGGCGCGCTTTCCTTGCTGCCGTAACCGCGTGAAATCACGCCTGGCTGAAAACCGGCTGCGCGCAACGCCTCCACCAGAAAAACCACCATCGGCGTCTTGCCGGTACCGCCCACAAACAAATTACCCACCACGATAACCGGCACCGGCAGGCGCGTCGTTTTCAACCAGCCCATACGGTACAAAAGCCGTCGCAAGCCGGTCAGCACGCCAAATAAAGCAGCCAGGGGCAGCAAGCACCAGGCCAGCAGGCCACGCCGCATCCAGTTGCGGGCCAGCGTGTGTTCCAGTCGAGAAGATGAAGAGGACAAGGGCAAGTCTCTGGATATGGACTAAATGGTAAGCACCGGCGGGCGCGCACCAGATAAAGCGAATTGAACAAAGTGCACTGCATCCACCCCACGAACGATTTTAACGACCCGGGGCAGAACGGGACCTAACGGCGACCAGAAGAGGAAGCCTGGGCCGCGAAGGTCAGTTGCGCCATTCCGGCCAGACGAGCTGCCTCCATCACGTTGATGACGGACTGATGCGCCGCCAGCGCATCAGCATTGATCACGATGATTGGCCCACGCTCACCGCCCTTGCCGGCGGCTGCACGCTGCAGATCGGCGGCCAGGCCCGCCACATCGCGATACGGCACCTGCCGGTCATCGATCGCGTAGCGGCCCTGCGCATCGACCATCACGTGGATTTCCGCCGGACGCTCCACTGCCTTGTTCGCATCGGCGGTCGGCAGCGTTACATCCAGCGCCGTCGAGCGGCTGTAAGTCGTGGTCACCATCAGGAAAATCAGGATGACCAGCAGGATGTCGATAAAAGCGATCAGGTTGATTTCCGGCTCTTCCCGGCGCACGCCTTTGCGAAAATTCATGGCTTGCCTTCTTCCTGACCTTAAGCGGCTTTCCGGCGCAGATGCTGGATGCTATCCACAAAGCGCACGGCCTGCTGTTCCATGTCGACCACAAAGCTGTCGACCAGCGCGCGGAAGTGGCGGTAGAACAGCAGGGCCGGCATCGCGATGGCCAGGCCAAAACCGGTGTTGTAGAGCGCCACCGAAATGCCGTGCGCCAGTTGCGCCGGATTCGCGCCGCTTGCGTTCTGGGAACCGAAAATTTCAATCATCCCGACGATGGTGCCGAACAGCCCCATCAGCGGTGCCAGCGTGGCAATCGTACCCAGTGAAGTCAAATAGCGCTCCAGATCATGGGCAGCGCCACGTCCCGCTTCCTCGATGGATTCCTTCATCACTTCGCGCGGCGCATCGGCATGGCGCAGACCTGCAGCCAGTACTTTGCCCAGCGGAGAGTTCTCAGCCAGGTTGGCGAGCACTTCCGGCTTGGCTTTACCGGTCTTGTAGACATTCAGAACTTCCTGCAGCAGGTCAGGCGGAAGGATACGGTTACGCCGCAAAGCCAGCGAACGTGCGATAATCAGGGCAAGGGCTATGATGGACATGAGCAGCAGGAACCAGATTGGCCAGCCGGCAGCTTGAATAATTGCAAACAAAGACAACTCCTGTGCAGGAAACGAGACTTCAGGACGGAGAATGTAGCGTGTTGAGTGCTTGTGAGCAAGCAAGAGGAACAGCAAAATTGCGCTTCGCACCGTGACTGTGCCGCAATTCATACGCTGCCTGAAAAAGAACGCTTAATGTCCCTCTCTTGGCGTTTTTCACGCGGCATGCACCTGATTCGAGCATGGGAGCCTGTGGATAACTTTGTGAACAACAATCGAACAAGGAAGCGAAGTGCTTGATTTAAAAGCCTTTTTATTTGACTTTACGCCACATCAAATTAAAAAATCTCCTTTAAAATCAAATACTTGGAATATAATTCCTCAAGTGAAAAATTTGCTTACAAAAATACGCAGACCGGATGCGGACTGTGGACATATTAGGCTTGGAAACCCGCATGAAATCTGAAGATGATTTGAAGAACCCTGATAATACGCAGCCTATTCTGCCGGTATCGGCATTAAACCAAGCTGTAGCAAGGCTTCTGGAACGAAGTTTCCCGCTGGCCTGGGTTTCTGGCGAGATTTCCAATTTCACCCGCGCCGCATCCGGCCACTGGTACTTTACCCTCAAGGATGAGGCAGCCCAGGTACGGGCAGTCATGTTCAAGGGCCGTGCGCAGCATGCCGGATTCACGCCGCGCGAGGGCGACAAGGTGGAGGTGCGGGCGCTGGTCACCCTGTATGCCCCACGCGGCGATTATCAACTGAATGTAGAAGCGATACGCCGGGCCGGCGTAGGCAATCTTTACGAAGCCTTCCTTCAGTTGAAGGACAGACTGGCCAAGGAAGGCCTGTTCGATGCCGATAAAAAACGCCCGCTTCCCGTTTTTGCCCGGACCCTGGGCATCGTCACCAGCCCGCAGGCGGCCGCGCTGCGCGACGTATTGACCACGCTGCGGCGGCGCGCGCCGCATGTGCAGGTGATTCTTTACCCCGCTCCTGTGCAGGGCGAAGGCGCTGGCGAAAAAATCGCGCATATGATCAATACGGCATCTCGTCGCGCGGAATGCGAGGTGCTGCTGGTATGCCGTGGCGGAGGCAGCATAGAGGACTTGTGGGCCTTCAATCATGAGTCCGTCGCGCGTGCGATGGCGGATTGCACGATGCCAGTGATCTCCGGCGTCGGCCATGAAACCGATTTCACCATTGCCGATTTTGCAGCCGATTTACGCGCACCGACACCGACCGCCGCCGCCGAACTGGCGGTCACTCCACGTGCAGACTGGCTGGCGGAACTGGAAATGCATGCCGACGACCTGACGCGCGCATTGCAACGCCGGTTATCCGAAATTTCTCAAACGCTGGACTGGATGTCGCGCCGCCTGGTCAGCCCGACCGCCTATATCGCGCACCAGCGGCTGAAACTGCGCAATCTGCAGGCCTCGCTCGCCCATGCCACCCGTACGCCGCTGGCCGAAGCGCGCCTCAACCTGAGCCGCCTGCATAACCGGCTGGGCAATTACCGTCCCAATACCCGTGCGCTACGGATGCAGTTGCACGATTACAGCCACAGGCTGGGCTGTCAGTCGGACATGGTCGTTTCACGCCGGCGCCAGCAACTGGGTGCGCTGACATCCCAGCTGGAACTGCTCAATCCGCAGCGCACGCTGGAACGCGGGTATGCACTGGTCACCGATGCCAAGGGCCAGGTGATCCGCTCCCCCCAGGCACTGCGGCCTCGCGAACATCTCACGCTACGCCTGGCCGAAGGCAGTGCCACCATCGGCGTGGCGACCGTTCAGCCCATGCTGGATTGACACGCCTCCCGCCATGGGGGCCGGACCCCTGCCCTCATTGAGCTGGCTCATGAATGAAGCCTCACATGCGAGCTGCACGAAAGACGCATCCAGCATACAATTAGCGCTTCGCTAAATTGTCATCTATAGAACATAGAGCATTTAACGTTTGCGGTTTATATCAAAAAAGAGAGAAAGGACTAACCATGGAACATACGCTGCCTCCCCTGCCTTATGCCAAGGATGCACTGCAACCCCACATCTCGGCAGAGACCCTGGAATTCCA
>JAEZLB010000347.1 GCA_023435945.1 Pseudomonadota bacterium
GAAATCTGGAGCTGCTGCAACGACTGGTCGGCCTCGATATCAAAACGGCAGCCTTGTCCGACCGCTTCATTTATTTATGGGGGGAAGCAGGATCTGGCAAAACCCATCTGTTGCGCGCTCTGGAACAAGCTGCCCAGGCACGCTATCTGGATAGCGAAACCGATCCCGCAGCCTTTGTCCTTGATCCCGCCATCCCACTTTATCTGATCGACGATTGCGATGGCTTGTCGCCTCCTGCTCAGATCGCGGCTTTTGCACTCTTTAACCAAGTGAGAGAAAATGGCGCCGCGTTGATCACGACTGGCGCACAGCCACCTGCCACACTGGGCGTACGCGAGGACTTGCGCACGCGTTTAGGCTGGGGACTGGTGTATCAGGTGCAAGGGCTGACCGATGAAGAAAAGATCGCGGCACTCCACCAGGCCGCTCAAATTCGGGGCCTGACATTGTCTACGGGCGTGTTACCCTATCTGATCACGCATTTCCGCCGTGACATGCGCTCGTTATCAGCCATGCTGGATGCGCTGGACCGTTATTCGCTGGAGACCCTGCGACCGATTACCTTGCCCTTGCTGCGCGAGTTGCTGCAACAGGGCGATGATGTAAAAGCACAATGAATCTGACACTGTTTGACCTTGACCATACGCTGCTGCCCTTGGATTCCGACTACGAGTGGGGGCAGTTCATGGTACGCATCGGTGCGGTAGATGCTGATGCCTTTGCCGCCCGCAATGCCGAGTTTTTCCGCCAGTATCAGGGCGGCACGCTCGACCCAGTCGAATACCTGGAATTCGTATTCGGCACCTTGTCGCGTTTTTCACGCAGTCAGCTCGATGCCTGGCATGCGCAGTTCATGGAAGAAGTGATTCATCCGGTCATCAAACCCCGTGCGCGCGAACTGGTAGAACGTCACCTGGATGCCGGCGACACGATCATGATCATCACTGCCACCAATCGCTTTGTGACTGCGCCGATTGCCCAGGCCTTCGGCGTTCAGAACCTGATTGCAGCCGAACCCGAACTGACGCCGGAAGGCGAGATCACCGGCAAGATCGTCGGCACGCCACCTTACGGCGCTGGCAAAGTCGTAAATTTGCAAGCATGGCTGGCACAGCAGGACAAAACGCTGGACAGCTTCGAGCGCAGCACGTTCTACAGTGACTCACAAAACGATATACCTTTATTAAGCCTGGTCACACATCCTGTCGCCACCAACCCGAATGCCAGGTTGACTGCGCATGCGCAGGCGCAGGGCTGGCCCATCCTCAATCTGTTCGATGATTAAGAAGCTGATTCGGCGCATTTTCGGCAACAAGCGCAATGCTGCTCCGGCAGTCGAGCCCGTGATTTACACGGCAAAGGCGCATGGTATCAATCCCAAACTGTTGTCACCCAACGCGGTGCGCGTTACGCAAACGCTGCAGGAAGCAGGCTTCAAGGCTTTCCTGGTGGGCGGTGCCGTGCGCGACCTGGTACTGGGCATCAAGCCCAAGGATTTCGATGTGGCGACCAATGCGACACCCGAGCAGGTCAAGCGCCTGTTCCGTCGCGCCTTCATCATTGGCCGCCGTTTCCAGATCGTGCATGTCATGTTCGGCCAGGAACTGATCGAAGTTACGACCTTCCGTGGCAGTTCCGCTGATGATGCCCCCAAGGATGAACATGGACGAGTGCTGCGCGACAATACTTTCGGCGAACAGCATGAAGACGCAGAGCGCCGCGACTTCACCGTCAATGCGATGTATTACAACCCTGCCTCGCAGGAAGTACTGGACTATCACGGCGGTATGGATGATGTCCGCGCCAAGACCCTGCGCATGATAGGCATTCCTGAAGCACGTTACCGCGAAGATCCGGTACGCATGCTGCGCGTGGTGCGCTTCGCCGCCAAGCTCGGTTTTACTATTGATGCCGCCACGCGCGCCCCGATACCGGTCATGGCGCCGTTGATCGACAATGTGCCGGCCGCGCGCGTGTTCGACGAAATGCTCAAGCTCCTGATGAGCGGCCATGCACACGCCTGTCTGCAACAACTGCGCTCCGAAGGCTTGCATCACGGCTTGTTGCCCTTGCTGGACGTGGTGCTGGAACAACCGCTGGGCGAAAAATTTGTGAAGCTTGCGCTCTCCAATACCGATGAGCGTATCAAACAGGACAAGCCTGTATCGCCAGGCTTCCTTTTCGCTTCCCTGCTGTGGCACCAGGTGCTGGAGAAGTGGAAAGCGTATCAGGCTTCCGGCGAGTATCCGATTCCGGCACTGCATCTGGCAGCCGACGATGTGCTGAACGTGCAAACCGAAACGCTGGCACTGCAGCGCCGCATTACTTCCGACATGCGCGAAATCTGGGCCATGCAGCCGCGCTTCGAGCGGCGCAGCGGCAAGTCACCCTACAAGCTGCTGGAACATCCGCGCATGCGTGCCGGCTACGATTTCCTGCTTCTGCGTTGCGCGTCGGGCGAGATCAATAATGAAATCGGTGAATGGTGGACTGCATTCATTGCAGCGGACGGAGCAGAGAGAGAGGCGCTAATCAATAACCGCCAACGTGCCGAAAACGATGCGCCTGCCAAGAAACGCAAGCGCCGTCGCCGCTCCAAATCAGGAGTACCGTCCGCATCAACAGCCGCGGCGGCAGATAATCAAGGCCAGGAATGAAGACCGTAACGGCCTATATCGGCTTGGGCGCCAATCTCGGCGACGCTGCTGTAGCAGTGCGCAGCGCTCTGAACGAATTGGCCGCCCTGCCGCACACCCGCCTGCGCGCCCAGTCCAGCCTGTTTCGCACGGCACCTGTCGATGCCGGCGGCGATGACTATGTGAATGCCGTTGCCGCTATCGATACTGCGCTTTCCGCGGATGAATTACTGGCACAATTGCAATCGCTGGAAAACAAGCATGGCCGCGAACGACCTTATCTCAATGCGCCACGCACACTGGACCTGGACCTGCTGCTGTATGGCGAAGAACGAATCAACACGACGACGCTCACGGTGCCACATCCGCGCATGACACAACGCGCCTTTGTGCTGATCCCACTCTTGCAGATTGATCCCTTTATTGCCATTCCCGGCATGGGCGCTGCTCACCAGTTTGTGCCGGGTGTGGCGAGCCAGTCCATACAAAAATTGTCCGACTAATCGCCAACCAATCGCTCATCTTTCATTCATCATGCAGATCCCCGTCCTAGCGCAAACGACTTTGCTTCTGGTGCTGTCGAACATCTTCATGACCTTCGCCTGGTATGGCCATCTGAAGAATCTCGCGTCCAAGCCCTGGCTGATCGCCGCGCTGGTGAGCTGGGGCATCGCCCTGTTTGAGTATCTGCTGCAAGTGCCGGCCAATCGCATCGGCTACACGGAACTGAGCCTGGCACAGTTAAAGATCCTGCAGGAAGTGATTACCTTGTCTGTGTTTGTGCCGTTTGCCATGTTCTACATGAACGAGCCATTCAAGCTGGATTACGTGTGGGCCGCCTTGTGCCTGCTGGGCGCAGTTTATTTCATATTCAGATCATGAGCCTGGAAAAATACCGATACATCGTCGTAGAAGGCCCGATCGGCGTCGGCAAGACAACGCTGGCACAACGCATCGCCGACAGCATAGGTGCCCAGACCATGCTGGAGCAACCGGAGGAAAACCCTTTCCTGGAGCGCTTCTACCGTGATGCCACTCACTACGCCTTGCCTGCGCAGATGTTTTTCCTGTTCCAGCGCATGGAGCAGTTGCGCAAACTGACGCAGACCGACATGTTCAACGCGCCGGTAGTTTCCGACTTCCTGCTCGACAAGGATCCCATCTTCGCCACGCTGACACTGGCCGATGACGAACTCAAGCTTTACCAGCAACTCTATGAACATGTACGCCCGCAAGCACCCCTGCCCGACCTGGTCATTTACTTGCAGGCACCTGCTGAAATCCTGGTCGAACGCGTGAGAAAACGCGGTGTGGCCATGGAGGCTGGTATTTCATCCGGCTATCTCCACCGCCTTTGTGAAAGTTACAGTCGTTTCTTTTATCATTACGATGGTGCGCCACTGCTGATCGTCAATAATGAAAGACTGAATCCGCTGGAGCGCCCGGAAGATTTCGACCTCCTGATGAACCGCATTGCCAGCATGCGCGGTAAGCGGGAATTTTTTAATTTGGGAGAATAGGATGTCCAGCTATCTGCAGGAAAACCAGTCACAACGCCGCAAACCGGTCACCCTGCCCGCTCTCTTGAAAATGCGCAGCGAAGGCGAAAAGATCACTATGCTGACTGCCTATGATGCGAGCTTTGCCGCGCTGATGGACAGAGCCGGTGTAGAAATGATTCTGGTCGGCGACTCCCTCGGCATGGTGTGCCAGGGACAATCCTCCACCTTGCCTGTCACTATCGATGAAGTGGCATATCACATGGCCAGCGTGGCACGCGGTAATGAAACAGCATTTCTGGCAGCGGACATGCCTTTCGGTAGTTACGCAACGCCTGAATCCACTTTCAATAATGCCGTGAAACTGATGCAGGCGGGCGCGCAGATGGTGAAGCTCGAAGGTGGCGACTGGCTGTGCGATACCGTGCGCTTTCTGACAGAGCGTGCCATCCCCGTTTGCGCACACTTGGGACTAACGCCACAATCCGTGCATCAATTCGGCGGTTTTAAAGTGCAAGCCAAAACGGAAGCTGCCGCCCAAAAACTAAAAGCCGATGCGCTGGCCTTACAAGAAGCCGGCGCAACCGTACTCATTCTCGAAGCCATTCCTGCAGGGCTGGCCAAGGAAGTCACCGATTCGCTCGCCATTCCCACGATTGGCATCGGTGCCGGCCCAGACTGCTCCGGCCAGGTTCTGGTCATGCACGATATGCTGGGCGTATTCCCAGGCCACAAACCTCGCTTCGTGAAGAATTTCATGGAAGGACAAACCAGTATTGAAGGAGCTGTACGTGCTTATATGACAGCCGTAAAAGATGGCTCCTTCCCTGCTCCAGAACATTGCTTCTGATTAGAGAAGTAAACATTTTCCAGGTCTTGATAGGCCCGGCAATAAAAAAGGCGCTTGACCATCAAGCGCCTTTTTTACTGGATCGTTAATGATCCTTGTCATTTCTGTGTTCAGCGTACGACTCTATGCCTCTTTCCAGCCATCCCGACAGATCATCCTGACCGGCGAGCGTTACACCCAGATCGCGCAATAAGCCATCGCGCAAACCGTATACCCAGCTGTGTACCGTCAGTTCCTGGCCACGGTCCCATGCATCCTGCACAATGGTAGTCTGGCACACATTGAGTGCCTGCTCGACCACGTTCAGCTCGCAGAGTTTCTCATGACGCAGATGTTCAACGGCTTCGCCCAGATAGCGTTCATGACGCTGATTAATGTCCCGCACATGGCGCAACCAGTTATCAGCCAGGCCCACGCGGCGACCCACCATGGCGGCCAATACGCCGGAACAGCCATAGTGGCCGCAGATAATGATG
>JAEZLB010000020.1 GCA_023435945.1 Pseudomonadota bacterium
AAAATCTCCTATAATCACTGTTTTCCCTCGAACGCGCAGCTTGGCTGCGCGCTTTTATTTTTACGCTGTCATGGCTGCCATTCAGATTACCCAGGTTGAAAAGCGCTACCGTTCATTGCGTGCGCTAGCTGGAGTGTCGCTGACCATAGAAGAGGGTGAATTCTTCGGATTGCTAGGCCCTAATGGTGCCGGCAAGACCACGCTGATCTCTATCATTGCCGGCTTGGCACGCGCTGATGCCGGTACAGTCGCCATACATGGTCATGATGTTGTCACCGATTACCGGCAGGCACGTCGCAAGCTCGGCGTGGTCCCGCAGGAACTGGTGTTCGATCCTTTCTTCACGGTGCGTGAAACCCTGCGCATGCAGTCCGGTTATTTCGGACTAAAACACAACGATGACTGGATCGATGAAGTCATGCACAACCTGGGTCTGACCGACAAGGCGGATACCAATACCCGCGCGCTGTCGGGCGGCATGAAGCGACGCGTGCTGGTAGCCCAGGCGCTGGTGCATAAGCCGCCTGTCATTGTGCTGGATGAGCCGACCGCAGGTGTGGATGTGGAATTGCGCCAGACCTTATGGAAATTCGTGTCTCGCCTCAATCAGGAAGGCCACACCATCGTGCTGACCACGCATTACCTTGAAGAGGCGCAGGAATTGTGCAACCGGATCGCGATGCTGAAGGCGGGACGTGTTGTGGCGCTGGACAAGACGGAGAGCCTGATCAAGCGTATTTCCGGTTCGCAGTTGATTATCAGGCTGGCAAAAGGGACTTTGCCGGATAAGCTGAAACCGCTGGTTTCGCACCCGGAAGAGCTGGCACATGGCAGTAAATATACGCTGCGCATCAACGAGTATACGGAAGTCGAACCGCTGCTCGCAGCCTTGCGCGAGTCGGGAGCTGAGATCGAAGACATGCAGTTGCAGCAGGCAGACCTGGAAGACGTGTTTATCCAGATCATGGGCGAGAATAAATCATGACCGGCTTTCAAACACTGTTCTACAAGGAGATCCTGCGCTTCTGGAAAGTGGCGATGCAGACGCTTACTGCGCCCATCATCACGGCCATGCTGTATCTGCTGATTTTCGGTCATGTGCTGGAAGAACATGTGCAGGTGTACCCCGGCGTGAGTTACACCGCCTTCCTGGTCCCTGGCCTGGTGATGATGAGCGTGTTGCAGAATTCCTTTGCCAATTCGTCTTCTTCGCTGATCCAGTCCAAGATCACTGGCAACCTGGTCTTCGTGTTGCTGCCGCCGCTGTCGCACTGGGAGATCTACAGCGCTTATGTACTGGCTGCCGCGGTGCGCGGCCTGACGGTGGGGCTGGGCGTGTTTCTGGTAACGACCTGGTTTACTGACATGATGTATGTCGCGCCGTGGTGGACGGTGATCTTCTCCGTGCTCGGCGCAGTCATCCTGGCGACCATGGGAGTGATTGCCGGAATATGGGCAGACAAGTTCGATCAGTTGGCGGCATTCCAGAATTTCCTGATCATGCCGGCCACCTTTTTATCCGGTGTTTTCTATTCCATCCATTCGTTGCCGCCCTTTTGGCAGGCGGTGTCGCACGCCAATCCTTTTTTCTATATGATTGATGGCTTCCGTTACGGTTTCTTTGGAAAATCGGACGTCGACCCGCTCTTAAGCTTTTCGATAGTGGCCGTATTTTTTGCCGTTTTGGCCAGCCTGGCCGTGTGCTTGCTGAAGTCCGGCTACAAATTGAGACATTAAACGCCGACCTGCGTGGTTACGCGCCCCTTTTTCTGGATTACGTCAGACATGCTACCTACACCTGAACTCGTTAAAAGTTATATCGCTGCCGGTCTTGAATGTACGCATCTGGAGGTGGAAGGCGATGGCCAGCATTTCAGCGCCATGATCGTATCTTCCGCTTTCGCCGGCAAACGCCTGATCCAGCGTCACCAGTTGGTATATGCCGCGCTGGGAGACAAGATGCGCGAGGAAATCCATGCGCTCTCGATGAAAACCCTGACACCGGACGAATACCAGCAGCAGGCATAATGGATAAATTACTCATACAAGGGGGGCATCGCCTGTCCGGCGAAATCCGGATTTCCGGCGCCAAGAACGCTGCATTGCCCATTCTGTGCGCTGGCCTGCTTACCGAAGAGACGGTTCAGCTGGCCAATGTTCCCAAGCTGCAGGACGTCGCCACCATGATCAAGCTGCTGCAGCTGATGGGATTGCGCGTGGAAGTGGACGGTGAGCGCGTAGCACTGAACGGCCGTGCGATCGACCAGCTGGAAGCGCCCTATGAAATGGTGAAAACCATGCGCGCTTCCATCCTGGTGCTGGGGCCGCTACTGGCGCGTTTCGGCCAGGCCAAGGTGTCCTTGCCCGGTGGCTGTGCGATCGGCGCACGCCCGGTGGATCAGCATATCAAGGGTCTGATGGCTATGGGTGCGGATATTCGCATCGAAGGCGGTTACATCTATGCGCAGGCGAAGAAACTGCGCGGCACCAAGATCGTGACCGACATGATCACCGTAACGGGTACCGAAAACCTGTTGATGGCTGCAGCCCTGGCAGAAGGCACGACCATACTGGAAAACGCGGCGCGCGAACCGGAAGTGACCGACCTGGCCAATCTGCTGGTGGCAATGGGTGCCCAGATTGAAGGCATAGGCAGCGACCGGCTGGTCATTCACGGTGTGGAGCGGTTGCACGGCGCTTCGCATGCAATCGTCGCGGACCGCATCGAAACCGGCACTTTCCTGTGTGCAGTGGCTGCGGTGGGCGGCGATGTGACGCTGACCAATACCAGCGCCAGCCTGCTGGATGTCGCGATGGACAAGTTGCGCGAGGCCGGAGCGATTCTGACCTGCGGCGATGACTGGATACGCATACAAATGGCGGCACGGCCCAAGGCAGTGAGTTTCCGTACCACCGAATATCCGGGCTTTCCTACTGATATGCAGGCACAGTTCATGGCTTTGAACTGCGTGGCGGACGGTGCGGCACGCATCGTGGAGACCATTTTTGAGAACCGTTTCATGCACGTGCAGGAGTTGAACCGGCTCGGCGCATCAATCAGCATCGACGGTCATACTGCCACCGTGCAGGGCGTGGAGAAACTGGTTGGCGCGCCGGTGATGGCGACTGATCTGCGCGCTTCGGCATCGCTGGTGATCGCCGGCCTGGCAGCGCAGGGCGAAACCCTGGTCGATCGTATTTATCACCTGGATCGTGGCTATGACCGCATGGAGAAAAAGCTGTCATCGGTAGGCGCGCAGATACAGCGAATTAAATAAATGGCACAACAACAATTGACACTGGCCCTGTCCAAGGGCCGCATATTCGAAGAAACACTGCCTCTGCTAGAAGCGGCAGGTATTATCGTCACTGAAGATCCGGAAAAATCGCGCAAGCTGATCCTGCCGACCAACGATCCGAATGTGCGCGTGATCATCGTGCGTGCGAGTGACGTGCCGACCTATGTGCAGCATGGCGCTGCGGATTTTGGCGTGGCCGGCAAGGATGTGCTGCTGGAGCACGGGGGCGAAGGCCTGTATCAGCCTATCGACCTGAACATCGCCAAGTGCCGCATGTCGGTTGCGGTGCAGGCAGGCTTCGATTATGCGAGCGCCGTACACCAGGGCGCGCGCCTGCGCGTTGCGACCAAGTATGTGCAGACGGCGCGAGAGCACTTTGCCGCCAAGGGCGTACACGTCGATCTGATCAAGCTGTATGGCTCGATGGAGCTGGCGCCGCTGGTTGGCCTGTCGGATGCCATCGTGGACCTGGTCAGCACCGGCAGTACGCTGCGTGCGAATAATTTAGTAGAAGTCGAGCACATCATGGAGATTTCATCGCGCCTGGTCGTCAATCAGGCTGCCTTGAAATTGAAGCGTGCCCGTCTGCAACCGATACTGGAAGCTTTTGAAAAAGCCTCGGCTGAGCGAGCCTGATGGCCGGTGATGCCGCCTGAGGAGAATGGTTATGTCCCTGAAAATACGCAAACTCGATTCCACCGCCGGCAATTTTGCTGAGCAGTTAAAAGCCGTGCTGGCTTTTGAAGCGTCGGAAGATGAAGCAATTGATCAATCCGCTGCGCGCATCCTTGCTGCGGTCAAGCAGGAGGGCGATGCCGCCGTGCTGCGTTTTACCCGCCAGTTCGATCGCCTGAACGCGGATAGTGTCGCGGCGCTGGAAATCACGCACGAGCAGCTGCAGGCTTCGCTGAGCAAGCTGCCGGTTGCGCAACGTGCTGCCTTGCAGACAGCCGCAGATCGCGTACGTGCTTACCATGAGCGTCAACGCCAGGAGTGCGGTTCGGATGGATTTACCTATACCGACGCCGATGGCACGATGCTGGGT
>JAEZLB010000162.1 GCA_023435945.1 Pseudomonadota bacterium
TTCGGATGAACTGGTGCAGGAACTGCTGACTGCTGATGTGATCGTGATCGGCGCCCCGATGTACAACTTCTCCATTCCCTCCACCCTGAAGGCGTGGATCGATCATGTCGCACGGGCCGGCATCACCTTCCAATACACCCAGGAAGGCCCGATAGGACTAGTGAAGGACAAGAAGGTGTATGTCTTCATTTCCCGTGACGGCATTTACACGGAAGGTCCTGCCAAGAACATGGAATTCCAGGATACCTACCTGCGCACCGTGCTTGGTTTCCTGGGGATGGATGACATTACCTTCATCCACACCGAAGGCTTGGCCATGGGCAAGGAAACCGCCGAACGCGCCTTGTCGCAAACGCGCCAGAAAATCGCAGAACTGGTGTAAGCCACATCCCGAGAGCAGGCGTTTCATACGTGTGCTCTCGCCTTCCCGCACGCAGCCTGCCGCATGAAACCTGCGTCGGTAGCGCCTTGCCTTAGCCGAACTGCTGCAACTCGAACACTTCGGCATAGGGCAGCGCACCGCCCGCCTTGGTTGCCGCGTCGCGATTGACCTGGAGCACGCGCTCGTCGAATCCGTGACCGCGCGAGGCAAGATTTCGCTCGTGCTGGGACCGATGAAAACGCAGCAAACGGGCCTTCCATGCCGCTTCCTGCTCGCCGAAATAGGTATACATATCGGCGCGCATGCCTTCCGTCTTGGCATCCTGGTTCAGGCAGGCCAGCACCTTCATCCCATCCTGTCCGGCAATCTCGCAGAATGCCTGGTAAGTCCTTCGATGGGTACGATTGCTGTCATTGCCATGAGGCAGAAATACCATGTCCGGGCGCGTGATGCGCAGGTAGGCGCGTAGCGCCTGTTTGTCCGACTCATCGCGCTCCGCCTGACCGGCTTCAGCAGTTTTCTGCCACAGGCGCAAAAAACTCACGCGATTGGCGGGCAAACCGAAAAATTCGCAACTGGCCTGCTGCTCCGCTTCGCGCACGACAGCTTTCGCCGATGCGTCATACAAGCCGCTCCACCCGTCATCTATGCCGTTGGCACCCGTAGTCAGGACCGCCAGATGAATCAGGTGGCCCTGCTGGTGGAGCCTGTGCAGTGTTACGCCTACTGCATCGAAATCGTCAGGATGCGGTGCCAGCACGGCAATAGTCTGTGGCACTGGCAACTGCAACTCGGCTAACAGGAAAGGACGATACGGCGGCAGCATATCGGAAAAATTCTTCTTCATCGTATCCCTGCGAACAGTGAAATCGGTGAAAACGTGGCCCGAAAAATGGGGATAACAGGCTTATACCATAACCGAGAGGAAAGCCTGCCCCCTCCTCAGTAAGTGCCCGTTTTTTAGGCAATTTCACCTTTCCCTCCCGGTTTAAAAACCATGCTACCCCCTCCTTTATCATTCCATCTCTGGCACAGGTACCGGCACAGTATTTATCCACGGGCGGAAACCTGCCATGCAATCACAAAAAACGCTGGGGAAACGCCGGGTGGCTTGATATGATTCTGCCCCATGATCGATCCAGCAGACCACGTCACTCAACCGCTTCCGATTCCTGCACCGCTGGCTCTGTGCATGGAAACCCCTACTCGCACCCTGCAAGCGGAACTGCTGCAGGATCTGCTGGGTAACTGGATGGTTATTCAAAGCTGGATCGGCAAACAAGGCGCCCGGAATGGCCGAAAAGTGACTATTGTCGATACCCATGATGCGGGACTGGCTTTGCTGCATCAACTCAAAAAGCGCCATCAACCCTCCGATATCCTGGAAGCTTGAGTTCTTTCCTTATCAGAAAACCATCGTCGTATCCGCTTCCGCATGTATGGCCGGCTGCTGATCAGAATGCCCACCGGTATAACGAGACACCCCACCGGCCATGCGGCAACAATTGCTTACAAATGCTGTCCCGTTTATACCACCTCGCACGCATAGAAATCTTGCCGGTTCGGGAATGCCTGTCCATAATTTCCCTGCCTTGTCGTTCATCGCCTTGAAGGGATGACGGCCCGTCACCCGCCCACTCACCAGAATAAAAAGCGCAAGGCCCCAAGGAGATATCGAGGTGGACTCAGCATCCGTTTTTGTCAAAACGCAGAAGGGACGCGATGAAGTTCGGACCCGGTCACATCAGCTATCCGCACGCGAACGCACCACCCTGATCATGATCGATGGTAAACGCCGAGCTGCTGATTTGCGCGCACTGAGTCTTACGCCGGACGAAGTCGAGAAACATTTGCATGCCTTGCTGGAAAGCGGGCTGATCGAACTGCAGATCGCATCAGATGATGCCAGCGAAACCAGCGATTCGAACCAAGCATCTCAAATTGCCCGGCCGGCAAGCGACATGCCGCCTCCTGTTACTGAAAGTGCTGTCACCCCATCTATCTTCATGCAGACACAGCCTTGTCCTGAACTTGAAAAAACGCGCCGGTTTATCCTGGAAGTCGCAGAAGAGGCGTTGGGCGATAAGGCAGCCGAATTTACCAACACCCTGGTAGAACTGCATGACCGACAGGCCCTATTGAATTTTGCCCAGCACCTGCACGACGTTCTACACCGCCTGATGAATGGCAAGGAGGCCGACCAGTTCCTGCAAACTGTCAGGGAACTCGCCCCCAAGGCTTGATGTGCCCGGCTTCGCGTTCCGTCCCGGCCTGTGTTCCCGTCCTCGGCCTTTTCCGGGATTTTCAATGTTGCCCCCTCACCCCAAGTAAATTCCCGTCCAGCCCTCATCTTTTTCACCACCGGTTCCTGAAATCCATCCACTCTCCCAGGCTCAATACGCTGCAGGCCGATAGGGATTAAAAAAGTCTGCTCCTGCCCATTCCGGCAGGGTTATCCGGCTGTTTCCGGGAGTCGCGTAGGGGGCGACCTTGAGATGATCCGGTCCTGCAGGCGGCGGTGGCACGGGCCGTGCTCCCGGGGGCGGGCTTGAACTGCCACTTGCCGGCTGACCGAACTCTCCTGCGGTCTGCTGCGCTACACGTTTAACCGTGATGGTGGCGGGCGCCACACCGTGTTCCACCCATTGCATCATGGGGGTGAGAAGATCAAGTGCGCTCGGCCCTTCACCCCCGCCACAATGGGACACCCCTGGCAGCAGATAGAGCCGCTCAAAGGAAGCGGCGTGTTCACCTCCCATCCTAAGCTGGAGAGCGTCGTGGTAGGTAATCGTATTTAAAGGAGAGATATGGGGATCGGCCCAGCCATGCCAGAGAATAAGCTTGCCTCCCTTTCGGGCGAATTCGGACAGGTCAGGATTGGTGGCATCAAACAGCGGATGTCTCGGTCGCAACTTGTCGAAGGTGGCCAGGTCAAACCGCATATCTTGCAGGGTGAAATTGTCGCCTGGCGGCTTTTCGAAGACAAGGTTACGCAATGCCTCAAGCGCAATTATTTTGCTGAAGATGGGTTGATCGGGATTGGCAGGCACAAATACGCCGGCCCAGTTAAGTTCGGATCCGGGCATCGGACCGCCAAGCGTTAGTCGCTCTCCCGTCTTGGCATCGCGCGGACCGTCATACAGCCGCCGCACCGCTTCCACTTCAGCAGCCGAAAGGCAATCGGCTTTGACAGACCCTGTACATTGCAGCACTTGTGGATCAAAGCGGCAGGCAAGCGGATCAGAAATCAGACCATCCTTTTGCCCATCGAGCGCATCGCATTGCGCAACCACCGCCCGGTGCAGCAATGCAAGGCGCGAAGCAACTAAGATTGGCTTGCCATCAGGCCCCGTGTTCGACCGTGCCTGCCAGGCATGGTAAATCCCATTTTGCACCTGGAAGTTGAGCGCTGGCGCCCCGGCAATGATGCCGTCGAAGTCATCAGGATAGCGCTGCGCTTCGATCAGCCCTTCCCGCCCCCCCGTCAGAGCATCCATTGAAGTAGGAATAGGCAGGGGGCTGTCCGTAGAATTCATGAATAAGTTGCTTAGCGGCCAGCGCGGTAATGTGCTGGGCACGATAGGCAAAGTCGGCACGCAACTGGGCATCGCGTCCGAATTCCGCGCCGTTTCCTTCATGGCCCATGTCGGTGGCCGCGATGGCAAATTCTCCGGCATGGAGGGAAATACATCCCTCCGCTGCACCTACCTGCAGAGAAATATTGCCACACAGGCCGCCACATCCGACCTGAAGATAGCGCTGGGTCCAGGTGCGTGTTGGCAGCACCAACTTGAATTTGACCGCGGGGGCAAGGAGTCCTTCGACGCTGCAGGTGTCGAGGCCATTTTCCTCTGCTTCGACTGCCTTGGTGACTTTGCTGCCGGGCCCGCCGATCGGCACCAGCGAAACCTCTGCCAGCGAAGCGCAGCTTCTTGCCGGAAAAACCGCTTGGAGTTCCGCGGCCCCGATTCGATTACCGGCTAAGACCGGCTGGGATGCCGCAGCAAGTAAAGACAGAATCAGAAGGCACAGTCTGACGCGCTTCATTTTTTAAACATCACCTTTTCCGCGCCAGCGTGACGCCATCGCTAATAGGCAGCAAAACCATGTCGACGCGTCCGTCGGCATGCACTTTTCGATTGAGTGCCTGTATGGCTTGTACATCGGCCTTGTCAGACGGATAGGCCACTTCGCCATGTCTGAGCACGTTATCCAGCATGATCAGGCCACCGGGGCGCAGCAACTGAAGGGCATGCTCATAGTAGGCGTCATAACCTGTCTTGTCCGCATCAATAAAGGCAAAATCGTATCTGCCGCCCTCACCCTGTGTCAGGCAATTTTTGAGCGTATCGAGGCCCGGGCCGATGCGCAGGTCGATCTTCGATGCCACTCCAGCCCGCTTCCAGAACGGCATACCCACTTGCGGAGCAGCTTTGTCAATATCGCAGGCAAGCAATTTCCCGCTTCCGGCAGAGCAAGCGCGACACACAAGGCACTGTAGCCAGTGAATACGCCGATTTCGATAGTGCGCTCTGCCTTGATCAGCTTGATGAGCAAGGCCATGAACTGGCCTTGCTCAGGAGATATCTGCATGCCGGCATGGGGATAAGAACGCGTGACTGCCCGCAACGCGGTCTGCTCTGGATGCTCGCGCAGTGTCTGTTCCAGGATATAGCGATAGATATTTTCGTCGGCAAGCATCGACTTCATGTCGGGCCCCGCATCGGTTGTCTGGATCGGAACGCAGAAAAGAGGCGCCAGTCATGAGAACCCTGCCCACACTTTAAAGTTCGGCGATAGCCCCTGCCTTACCGCAAACCGCCTTGATGCATAACGAGCCGGGTTGAGGAGAATTCAATGGAGCATGCCAAAGCAGGTAACCGTGCCAGGACACTCAC
>JAEZLB010000271.1 GCA_023435945.1 Pseudomonadota bacterium
CCGTACACCTGCACGAGCGGGGTTAAATCCTCAGGGTGCCAGCGCCGCACAATCAGGCGAAGCGTCGTAAAGACCGGTTTTAAGTCGGGCATGTCAAAGATCAGGCTGTTTTCAACGCCGGTTTCAAGGCGGCCAGGGTTCCGGGGAAGGCCGGATAGCTTCGCTTTGCTTGCAATGAGGGCCGTCTCATGGGTGTCAACGCCGTCTGGCCAGCAAAGACGTGCATGGCGGCGCCTGGTCAGGCAGTGTTTTCAGGGTTTCAGGATTGAGGCAGGCGCCGGGCCTGTAACTAGGCAGCGTGCGGGCGGATGACACTGTCGCCAATACGTTTTTTCCGGGGACGGGGCACAGCCGGACGGAGGCAAAAATAATTAACCGACGATACGACCCCGCGAAACGGGGCGTGAGCTGGTCTGGCCATTGGGGCCGTAAGTATCGGCGCCGGATTCGTCGCCGCGCAGGACATTGAGGGCAGCTTCGTTGCGGGACAGCTGCTGGTTGATCAGCAAGCCGTTGGTGCGATTGATTTCCTTGGCTTCGCGGGCGACGTCGATCAGCTTGTTCCAGGTCTGCACCACTTCGCTTCGTGGTTCCTGGCTGGCAATCCATGCCTGCATGCCTGCTTCACCAGCTTCATAACCTGCCAGAGCCAGGGCCTGATGGCGGGCTACGGCGAGGTCGGTGGCTTTGGCAATCAGCAGCGATTTCTCATTGAGCAGATCGGTCACGGCAGCGATGTCGGCGTTGACCAGGTGGCCTTGTTCCCGGCGCAGCAATGCCAGGAGAGTGGCGGTGACATCTTGTTCCTGCGCCAGTTGGGCGCCCGGATCCTGGCTGCGTGACTGCATGCGAATTCCTTTATTTATGGGTGCTGATCATATCCCTGACGGATTCGATCAGCCCGTCGGCAACGCGTTCGGTATTCACCCGGAAGCTGCCGCCGGCGATTGCTGCCTTGATTTCCTCGACCTTGCCGGCGTCGAACACCGGTTCGCTCCCTGCAGCCTTGGCCAGTGTCTGCGATTCGGCCGACAGGCTGACATTGTCGGCAGGGGTGCCGACGGTTGCGACTTCGGCTTTTCCTACCGTGCGGCCGCTGCGAGGCTGGCCGGGCGTGATAGGCAGGTCCGAGACCTTTTTGCTTACGTCATTAATCTTCATACATCACCCAGAGGTTGTAGCGCCATTCCGCTGATACCCCGGTATCGGCGGTGCAGGTGGAAACTTTAGCTGTTGGATGGTTAATTTGCATCAAAAATTGATTCAAATTGTTTCAAAATTCGATTCAGTATGTTACCACCAGCATGCCGCCTGTTTTCGCGATTCCGCTGACAACCTGACCTTGTGAGGTTCGGGCTTGAACGAGTTGTCCTTCCGCGCCATTTCCTAGCGCACGGCCTTCATTCGATACGCTGAATCCAGGACCGTTCAATATGATGCGAACGATTTGCCCCTGCTGAATGACTGGCGGGCTACGCAATATTTCCTGGCGCAAGGGCAGGCCGGCAGTAACCGGCAGGATCAGGGTTTTGCCCAGTGCTTGTTCCGGGTTCGTAATGACGCCGCTGGGCAAGCCGGACAATTCCCCCCGGGCCTTGGCCAGATGGGATATGTCGATAGTGGTGCCCTGTGCCAGCGGTGCGGCGGCGATGTAATAGTCGCCTTGTATGCGCACATGGGCTGGTACATAGATCGTCCACGGATTGGCTTCATTGCAGCGCACGCCTACGGTCGTCTTGCCCCACGCGCGGCTGCCGCTGGGAAGAAAGGTGTGCAGGTTGCGGCACGCATGCAGCTTCAGGCGCGGGTCCGGGACGCCGATTTCTATGCTGACTTCGCCGGGCAGGGCAGCGGTTTGCGCGCGCAGGAAGCGTTCGGCTGATTGACGTATTTGTGCCGGGTCCTGATGCGAAGGCTGCGCTGCGGCACTGCCTGCCAGTAGCAGAAAACTGACTGTCAACAGACATTGACTCGCAATACGAGAAAGGGTGGAAAAGACCTGAATATCCATGGCGACATGGTACGCAGGCCACTCCTTGGCAAAACCCTGAACAGGAACGGATTTAAGGCCTTTATCCGGCGAATGCGTCAGCCCCGTCATCACTATTATCTACCCTACCCAAAAAGGTTTTGTCCGCAAGCTCGCTTGTATTTTTAACAAGGCGGGATTTCTGAGGAGAGGGCATGTTAGGAAAGCTAGACGATTATCTGCGATTTCATCAAACCGCGCTGAGCCTGAGGGCGGAGCGCCAGCAATTGCTCGCTTCAAATATCGCCAATGCGGATACGCCTAACTATAAGGCGCGCGACATCGATTTCAAGCAGGCGTTGCAGCAAGCGTTGAAGGGTGGTCAGGGCAATGCCGTGCCGCAGGTGCCGTCGCCGGTCATGGTCAGGACGGCGGCAGCCCATTTGCCTGGCAAGCCTTCGGCGGCTGCCATGCACCCTGATGCCGCGGCTGCGCAGTACCGTACCGTGCAGCAGGGAAGTGTGGATGGCAATACTGTGGATATGGATACCGAACGGACCAATTTTGCGGACAACGCCTTGCGTTATCAGGCCAGCGTCACGCTGATCAATGGTCAGATCCGCAGCATGATGAGTGCGATCCAGGGCCAGTAACCAATAGCCGTAGTCGATAAGGAAAATTCGCATGTCGCTATTTAATATTTTTAATGTCGCAGGGTCTGGCATGAGTGCCCAGGGGCAGCGCCTGAATACGGTGGCCAGCAATATTGCTAACGTGGACAGCAGCACCAGCTCTACCGGCGAGGCGTATCGCGCCAAGCACGTGATCTTTGCGGCGACGCCGGTCGGTCCGTCCAAGGCGCAAGGGGTGAAGGTTCAGCAAGTCGTGGAAGACCTGCGGCCTATGCGCGTGGTGTATGACCCCAAGCATCCGCAAGCCGATGCCAGCGGACATGTGACGCTGCCGAATGTGAATGTGGTGGAAGAAATGGTGAACATGATTTCTGCATCGCGCTCTTACCAGAACAATGTGGAAATCATGAACACGGCCAAGACGATGTTGGCGAAAACGCTGACCATCGGCCAGTAAGGAGAATTGAATGACGACCGTAAGCAATGTCGCGAATGATGTACTGGCCGCAGTCAATGGCGGAAGCCGTAACCAGAGTGTGGGAAAGAGTGAGCAGGATAAATTCATGACCCTGCTGGTGACCCAGATGAAGAATCAGGACCCGCTCAACCCGCTGGACAATGCACAGATGACCAGCCAGTTGGCGCAGTTGTCTACGCTGACAGGTATCGAAAAACTGAATGCGACCATGGAAAGCTTTGTCTCCGGCTTTCATTCGAGTCAGTCTCTGCAAGCGGCAAGTCTGATTGGGCGCGCGGTGCTGGTGCCAGGTGCGGAAACGAGTTTGGTGAAGGGGCAGGCGGTATTCGGTGTCGAGCTCGACGAGGCGGCTGACAAGGTTACCGTCAACATCAAGGATGCTACCGGGAAGTTGGTGCATACCATGGATTTGGGCGCCCAGGATGCGGGTGTTATCCCGCTGGCGTGGGATGGTAAAACGGCAGACGATGTCACGCTGGAGGATGGTCGCTACAAGATAGAAGTGGTGGCCACCCGGGGTAGTGATATCAAAGAGGGTACGGCCCTCACATTTGGTGAGGTGCTGAGTGTGTCGCTCGGGCCGCAGGGTGTCAAACTGAATTTGCTGGGCGCGGGTGAAGCCAGTATGGCTGATGTGCGCCAGATTCTGTAAGCCACCCTCATTCAAGAAATTTGTTCACAGGAGAACACCATGAGTTTTCAGCAAGGGTTAAGCGGTCTGAATGCAGCGTCCAAGAATCTGGAAGTGATTGGCAATAACGTCGCCAATGCCAGCACCGTCGGTTTCAAGCAGTCGCAAGCTGTGTTTGCCGATGTTTACGCACGTTCGCTTTCCAGTGGTGGCGGTGCCCAGGTCGGTATCGGTACCAAGATGTCGCAGGTGGTGCAGCAGTTCACCCAAGGTAATGTGTCGACCACCAATAACCCGCTGGATTTGTCGATCAATGGCGATGGATTTTTTTGCATTGAGCAGAATGGCACGCCAGCCTATACGCGCAATGGTCAGTTTTACCTGGATGACGAAGGCTATATCGTCAACACGACCGGTGCCTACCTGAAGGGGTATCAGGTTAATGCAAATGGTGCGGTTCAGAACTCAGGAAATGAAACCAGCCGTTTGAAAATGGATTTTTCCGATCTGCCACCGCGTGCGACGGAAAATGCCGAGCTGGTTATTAATCTGGATTCCCGTAGTCAACCGATCAATATCACCCCGCTTCCCGATCCGATGCCGGTGCCTCCGCCTGACCCGATGCCGGAGCCGCCGGTTCCGTTTGATGCCGCGAATCCAGCCAGCTATCACTACACAACGTCGGTGCCGGTCTACGATTCGCTGGGCAATATGTATAGCCTTCAGACTTACTATGCCCGCCGGGATACGGGCTGGGATGTGTATGCTGCCTTCGATGGCCAGGTACTGAATGGTGGTGGTGTCATCACTCAGCATCAGTTCGATGCGAACGGCAAACTGTCATCGCCAACGGGCATCATCAATCTGCAACTGACGCCACCCGATGCGGCGGTCATGAACGTGCAACTGAACTTCAATAAGATGACGCAGTTTGGTAGTGGCTCGAACGCCGCGCACTTGCATTCTGATGGCTATATGCCGGGTCGACTGGCCGGATTCTCGATTGGTAGCGATGGCACGATTCTCGGTCGCTATACCAATGGTGAGTCTGCAGTGCTGGGCGCTGTTGCGCTGACGACGTTTACCAACGTGAATGGGCTGGAGCCGCTGGGTGACAATAACTGGGCTGAAACGCCGAACTCGGGGCCACCCAATACGGGTATCGCAGGAACGGGTACGCTGGGTATGCTGCGCGCGAATACCGTGGAAGAGTCCAATGTGGACCTGACGGCAGAGCTGGTGCGCATGATTACGGCCCAGCGCAACTATCAGGCCAATGCGCAGACCATCAAGACACAGGATCAGGTCATGCAAACGCTGGTGAACATGCGATAAATCGCACGAATAAACGAAGGTAATGCGCTGTACGGTCTGCTTGGCTGTGCAGGATGAACAAAGGGGAAAGCCATGGATCGCCTGATTTATACCGCGATGACTGGGGCCAAGCACATCATGGAGCAGCAGGCCACCAATTCGCACAATTTGGCCAATGCTTCCACGACGGGTTTTCGCACCCAGCTGGATTCCTTTCGTGCTGTGCCGATACTGGGGCCCGGGATGCCGACGCGCACTTTTGTCGTGGATGCAACGGTTGGCACAGACTTCGCGCCGGGTGTTATCCACCATACCGGGCGCGACCTGGATGTGGCGATCCAGGGTAATGGCTGGTTCGCCATCGAAGGGCCGAATGGCGGCGAAGCTTACACCCGCAACGGGGCCTTCAAGCTGAATGAAAACGGCGTATTGCAGACGCAGACCGGGCGCAATGTGATCGGTGATGGTGGCCCCATTACCTTGCCGCCGGGCGTGGCCGTTGCGATAGCCAGGGATGGCACGATTTCCACGACCGACCCCGCCACGCCTGGTGTGCCGCCAACGGTGGTAGGGCGTCTCAAGCTGGTCAATCCACCCGAGGAAAACTTGAAACGCGGTGATGATGGCCTGTTCCGCTTGATCAATGGCGATGAAGCACCGGAAGACCTGAATGTCGCGGTCGAAGGTGGAGCGCTCGAAACCAGTAATGTCAATGTGGTCGATTCCATGGTGACCATGATCACGCTGGCAAGGCAATTCGAACTCCAGATCAACATGCTCAAGAACGCCGAGAATAACGCCACAAAGGCAGGTCAGATCCTCAATATGAGTGGTACCTGATAAGGCGAAAATGCTGTCATAGACCCTGGTGTGACGGGGTTCGTGCACGGCACGACATTAATGAACACAGGAGAATCAAATGATTCGATCGCTATGGATATCCAAGACAGGTCTCGATGCGCAGCAGACCAAGATGGATGTGATCTCCAATAACCTGGCGAACGTCAGTACCAGTGGTTTCAAGCGTTCGCGTGCAGTGTTCGAAGATTTGCTGTACCAGACCTTGCGTCAACCCGGTGCGTCGTCGTCGCAGCAGACCCAGTTGCCCTCCGGCCTTCAGTTGGGTACGGGCGTGCGTCCGGTAGCGACCGAGCGTGTTTTTACGCAGGGTAACCTGCAACAAACCGATAACAGCACGGATATCGCGATTCAAGGCAATGGCTTTTTCAAAGTCCTGATGCCCGATGGAACCATGGCTTATACGCGTGATGGCTCCTTCCAGATCAATGCCGAGGGCCAACTGGTAACCGCCAGCGGTTATCCGGTGGACCCTGCGGTCAATATTCCTCTCGATGCCCAGACGATCACCATTGGTCGTGACGGTGCTGTGACGGTGACCCAGCCCGGTGTTGCACAGCCGACGCTGATCGCCAACTTGCAGCTGGCCACTTTCGCTAATCCGGCTGGGTTGGAAAGCCGCGGCGAAAACCTCTATCTGGAAACGGCAGCATCGGGTAATCCCAATGACAATGAGCCTGGCCTGAACGGTGCTGGTACGCTGGTTCAGAAATATGTGGAAACCTCGAATGTGAACGTGGTGGAAGAACTGGTAAGCATGATTCAGACGCAGCGTGCGTATGAAATCAACAGTAAGGCCATCACGACGTCCGACCAAATGCTGCAGCGTTTGTCCCAGCTCTGACGCGTGGGTTGACATGATGCGAGCCATGAAACAGGTTTTGTTTGCCATAGGGGGAATAGCGGTTCTGGCGGGATGTGCGCCGACCGTGCCGACCACCATCACCCAGCATCCGACCAGTTCCCGGCCGCAAGCCGCGGTACCTGCTCAGGCAAGCAATGGCGCCATTTTTCAGGCTGGCGCCTACCGCCCGATGTTCGAAGACCACCGGGCGCGCCATGTCGGCGATACGTTGACCGTGCGCATTACTGAGAACAGCAACATCAAGACCGAATCGGCCAATGCGTCGAGTAAGTCGGGAAGCGCTAATGCCAGTGTGGACAGGTTGTTCGGGGTCAGTGATTCCGTAGTGGGGCGTCTTGGCGTAGGTGCTGCCAATAGCCGCCAGTTTGCTGACAAGGACACGGCCAGCTCTGGCAATAATTTCACCAGTACGCTAACGGCGACCGTCGTCGAAGTGCTGCCCAACGGTAACCTAGTGGTCAGCGGCGAAAAGCAGGTGGGACTGGACAAGAGTGTGGAGTACATCCGCTTTTCGGGTGTCGTGAATCCTTCGAACATCAGTTCGGCCAATACCGTGAATTCGACCCAGATCGCAGATGTGCGTGCCGAGTACCGTACCTCGACGCAAGTCGATACCGCCCAGTTCCTGAGTGCGTTGACCCGATTTTTCCTGAGTGTCCTGCCGCTTTAGCGATGGTAGGTGCTGGCTTGGTATGCACTTTGTCTTAACGTCATTCGTCGCATGATGTAGTCCATCGTGTCAGCCACGTCGCCATCGTAGAAAACATAACCACTGACGTAACGAAAGTAATGATGCCTGTCATGAAAGCTTCCCGCCAATTCATCGTACTGCTCGCCGGCATGGTGATCCTGCTCGGCCTGCTGATGCCGGCCGCTCATGCGCAGCGCATCAAGGACTTGGCCAGCATACAGGGCGTGCGTCAGAACCAGTTGATCGGCTATGGCCTGGTGGTGGGGCTGGATGGTAGCGGCGACCAGACGACGCAAACGCCGTTTACCGTGCAGAGCGTGGTCAGCATGCTGCAACAAATGGGTGTCAGCCTTCCTCCTGGTATCAACATGCAATTGAAGAATGTTGCGGCGGTGATGGTGACGACTTCGCTGCCGCCATTTGCGCAACCCGGCCAGTTGCTGGATATTACCGTGTCTTCGATGGGGAACGCGAAGAGCTTGCGCGGCGGGACACTGCTGATGACGCCCCTGAAGGGCGCGGATGGCCAGATCTATGCGATTGCCCAAGGCAATGTGCTCGTTGGCGGCGTGGGCGCGACCGCCGGTGATAACAAGATTGTCGTCAATCATCTCAGTGTGGGGCGTATTTCCGGTGGCGCTACCGTCGAGCGTGCGGTACCGACTTCGCTGGGACAGGGGGATTCGATCGCACTGGAGCTGCACGACAATGATTTTTCCACGGCGGCCCGGGTTGTCGCGGCGATCAACAGCCAGTTCGGAGAAGGTACAGCGGCAGCCCAAGATGGACGGGTGATCCGTGTGCGCGCGCCGCAAAGCAGTGATGCACGGGTGGCTTTTCTCGGCATGCTGGAAAGCATCCCCGTGACGCCTGCGCAGGGTAATGCCAAGGTCATCCTGAACGCCCGCACTGGTTCCGTGGTCATGAACCAGGCCGTGGTGCTGGATGCCTGTGCGGTATCCCATGGCAATTTGTCGGTCGTGATCCAGTCAGAGCCGGTGGTCAGTCAGCCCGCACCGTTTAGTCGTGGCGAAACGGTGGTGGGGCAACGTTCACAGATTGAAATCAACAAAGAGCAGGGGCAGGTAGTGCTGCTGCAGGCAGGCACGTCGCTGGCGGAAGTGGTCCGCGCATTGAATGCGATTGGTGCAACCCCCCAGGACCTGCTGGCCATCCTGCAGGCGATGAAGGCAGCCGGCGCATTGCGTGCCGAACTGGAAATCATCTGATGCATCTGCCCATAAAGAGCGATCATGGTTAATCAGACAGATTTATCGCAGCATCTGGCCATCGATACCCAAGGATTGAACAACCTGAAGCGTGCCGCGCGCGATAATTCGCCGGAGGCTGTCAGGGCCGTTGCCACGCAATTCGAGGCACTGTTCCTGAACATGATGTTGAAAAGCATGCGCGATGCCGGCGGTGGCGAGGGCGGATTGTTCGATAATGAGCAGAGCCGCATGTATACCTCGATGCTGGACCAGCAGTTAAGCCAGTCACTGGCCAGCCGTGGCATAGGGCTGGCCGATGTGCTGGTGCGCCAGTTGTCGCCCCATGCTTCTTCTGCTCATGCGGCCGTACCGGAACCGGGGCAGGCTGGCAGGGCGCGCTTGCATCAGGCCCTGGAACGTATGCTGGAGGACATGCCGCAGACGGCACCTGCCGGCGAGGAGATGGGCGGTACTCCAGTGGGGCAGGCGGCTGCGGCGGTGAGCGTGCCGGAGCATGTACAGGCATTCCGCCAGCGCATGATGCCCTATGCGGAGCAGGCGAGCCGCATCACAGGCATCCCCGCCAAGTTTATCCTGGCCCAGGCCGCGCTGGAGAGCGGCTGGGGGAAACGCGAGATTACCGGTGCCGATGGCAAGTCCAGTCATAACCTGTTTGGGATCAAGGCCAGCGGGAGCTGGAGCGGCAAGGTCGTAGAGACCATGACCACGGAGTATGTGAATGGCGTGCCGCACCGCAAAACGGAAAAATTCCGTGCCTATGACTCTTATGCCGATGCGTTCCGTGATTACGCACGCTTGATTAGCACGAATCCGCGATACCAGGCCGTCATTGCAGAGGGCCGTGATGCTGCCGGTTTTGCGAGCCAGATGCAGCAGGCCGGCTACGCCACGGACCCGGATTATGCTGCCAAGCTGGCGCGAGTTATTCGCCTGAGCGACGGGTGATGGTCCGGCTGCCCGCTTAAAGTTTGCGCGGAATATGCCGTTGATAAGGGAAGTAAAGCGAAGGAATACTGATGTCATCCATTCTCAATATCGGACAAACCGCATTAATCGCGGCACAGGCAGGCCTGGCGACGACCGGTCACAATATTGCCAATGCCGCCACGCCCGGTTATAACCGCCAGCGCGTGGTTCAGGCCGCCCTGGCAGGCCAGAACCAGGGCTTCGGGTATGTGGGGCGCGGTACTGAGGTGGCAGCGATTACGCGAGTTTACAATGAGTTCGTGAGTAACCAGGTTGTCAGCGCTCAGAGCAATATGAGCCGACTGGAAACCTTTTATACCCAGTCCAAGTACATCGATTCGCTGGTGGCCGACCCCAAAAGTGGCCTGTCACCGGCCCTACAGGATTTCTTCAAGACCGTTCAGAATAACAGCGGCTCCCCGAACGGGGCCGAGACCCGGCAGGCGTTGCTGTCTTCAGCAAATAGCCTGGTGGCTGGTTATCGCGCCATGGATCAACAGCTCGATGAGCTGAATAAAGGGATTAACAGCGAGCTGACGGCAAGCGTCACCACCATTAATGCAACGGCCCAGCAGCTTGCGCAGATTAACGATTCCATCGAAAAGGCAATGGGCGCGATGGGGTCGAATTCGGCCAATGACCTGCTGGATTTGCGGGATCAACTGATCACCGATCTGGCCAAAGAGATCAACGTCAGTGTTGTCAAACACGGTAACAGCCTGAATGTCTTTATCGGCAATGGCCAGCCCCTTGTGATGGGTACCAGGACATTCAACCTTACCCTGGAAAAGCAGGCGACCAATACTGAGCGTCTTGCGATTGGCTATCAGGTGAATGATACGGTGCAGATGCTTCAGGAAAGCACGCTGACGAGCGGCCGCATCAGCGGCTTGCTGGAATTCCGTTCCCGCACCCTGGACACGGCCAAAGGCGAATTGGGCCGGATGGCGGCTGTGATGGCCATGAGCTTCAACGAGCAGCATCGCCTGGGCATCACCCAGACGGGGGAAATGGGCGGTGACTTTTTCAAGATCAATCTGGATATTTCGGCCAAGGGTAATGCGGCGAATTCGACGGCTGTCGCCGCGGCTAGGCTTACGGATTACACCGGCTTGACGACCAGTGATTATCGCCTGGACTTCGATGGTCTTCAGTACAAGTTGACTCGTCTGAGCGATGGGAAGTTGATGGCTTCGGCGACAGATATCGCTGATTTTGGCGTGGTCGACGGATTAACGCTGAGTATGGATGGTACGCCGCAAGCGGGTGAGTCCTTCTTCATTCGTCCCATGGCCGGCATCATTTCTGAGTTCGGCGTTGCCGTGACGAATCGTGCGGATGTGGCAGTGGCGGCACCGATTAGGACGAATGCCCCGCTGACCAATACGGGTACCGGTAGCATCAGTGCCGGCAAGGTGACGCAAGGCTTTGTTCCTTTGAATTCGCAGGTTCGCCTGAGCTTGGATACGAGCGTGAACCCGGATGGGGATCTGGTGGGATTTCCGAGTGGTGTTGACGTGACGATGGTCGTCAATGGCGTTGAAACCACCATTGCTGCAGGTGATCCGGTGCCGTACACCGCAGGGGCGACCTATCGCTTTGGTGGCACCGAAGTTGTGATGACCGGCCAGCCGACGATTGGTGCAGTGCCCTTGAGTGCCTCGATCAGACTGACGCTTGATACCAGCGTGAACCCGGCCGGTGATCTGGTCGGATTTCCGAGTGGCGCTGATGTGACCATGATCCTGAACGGCGTGGAAACCACCATTGCCGCCGGTGATCCGGTGCCGTATGACGCGGCGGCATCCTACCGCTTTAATGGCATAGAAATCACCATGTCTGGACCGCCAGACAACGGTGAGGTACCTTTTAACGCTGCAATCAGCCTGACTCTGGATACCAGCGTGAACCCGAACGGTGATTTCGTAGGTTTTCCAATTGGTTCGGACGTGACAATCAGCCTGAACGGCGTGGACACAACGATTGCGGCCGGTGATCCTGTTCCCTATATCGCGGGAGCAAGTTATCGCGTCGATGGTGTGGAAGTGGCGATAACCGGTCAGCCCACCAGAAGCACAGTGCCATTGAGTGCATCGCTGACGCTGACTTTTGATACTAGTACGAATCCTGACGGCAATCTGGTCGGCTTCCCGAATGATGTCGAAGTGACGGTCATCGTCAATGGTGTGGAAACCACGATTCCTGCCGGTGATCCTGTGCCGTTTACCGCCGGAGCTACTTATCGTTTCCATGGTATGGAAGTGACGATTTCCGGTCAGCCGCGTGACGGAGACAATTTCCAGATTACGAATAACCAGAATGTGGCTGGCGATGGTCGTAATGCTGTGTTGCTGGGTAATTTGCAGGAAAGCCAGCTTGTCGAAGGCAATATGACCTTGCAAGGTGCTTATGCCCAGATGGTGAGTGTGATTGGTAACCTGACCCGCGAGGCTGAAGTGACGAGTGCCGGTGCACAAAGGTTGTATACGCAATCGGTGCAGTCGCAGCAGTCGATGTCCGGCGTGAACCTGGATGAGGAAGCCAGTAACCTGATTCGATACCAGCAAGCCTACCAGGCTGCCGGTAAAGTCATGCAGACCGCGACAGTGTTGTTTGAAACCTTATTGAGTATTGGCCGTTAATCGGCTCAGCAGGAGAAGAGATAATGCGCATCAGTACCAATATGTTGTATGACATGGGCGCGGGCCGTATCAGCGAGATGCAAGGTGCGACAGTGAGAACGCAGCAGCAGATCTCCAGTATGAAACGTATCTTGTCCCCTGCCGATGATCCGATTGGCTCTGCGCGTGTGCTGGAACTCAGCCAGAGTAAATCGATCAACGAACAGTATGCGGTCAACCGCAATAATGCGCGCACGGCGTTGGCCCAGCAGGAAGGTGCATTGGGCGATCTGACGAAATTGGTGCAGGACATTCAGGACCTCGTGGTAAAAGCGGGTAATCCTTCGCTGGGTAATGAGGAACGTCGCTATCTGGCGGTTGAATTGCAGGGGCGCCTGGATGACATGATGGGTGTCGCCAATAGCAAGGACGGCACCGGTAATTACATGTTCGGTGGCTACAATGTTACCAATACGCCTTTCACGACCGGCGCAGGACGCGTGAATTACAACGGTGACCAAGGGCAGCGTAACCTGATGGTTGGCAACGACAGGCAGATTGCGCTGAATAGCTCAGGCTCGGAAGTCTTTGAACGTGTACGCACGGGTAACGGCACCTTCGTGGCGGCCGCTGATGCGAATAATACCGGTACGGGTGTGCCAAGCCAGGGCGTGGTTACCGATGGCAATAATCTGACTTTCTTTAAAGTCGTGTTTGCCGTGGATACGGAAGGGGTGACGACCTACGATATCGTTGATCCTGTAACCGGCGAATCCTTGCGGCCTGTGTTGTTGGATCCGGTGACCGGTGATCCGCTTCCTCCTGAGTTGGATCCCATAACCGGTGATCCGCTCCCTCCTCCGGGAGAGCCATTTGTGGCAGGCGATGCGATCGAATACGGTGGCATGCAGTTTACGATCACGGGACAGCCTGCTGACCAGGATAGTTTCCTGGTGAAGCCAAGCGAAAACAAAAGCGTATTTACGTCCGTACAGGAGCTGATTGATGTGTTGAGTCGGCCTGTTTCCAATGACATGGAGCGCACGAAATACCAGAATGGTTTGAATCAGGCCAGCCTGGAAATGACGAGCATGCTCGACAATCTTCTGGCAGTGCGTGCCTCAGTCGGTGCGCGCTTGCAGGAAATAGAGAGGCTCGACAGTACGGGGCTGGATCGTGATCTGTACTATGAAACGGCCATCTCGGAAATCCAGGATCTGGATTATGTGAAGGCTTTAAGCGATCTGGCGCGTCAACAGGTAACGCTGGAGGCTGCACAAAAAACCTTTGTCACGGTCTCCGGACTATCACTCTTCAAAATGCTTTGATTTTCAGACACTGCTGAGAGGAAAAAAGCCAGATTCCGTGATCTGGCTTTTTTTATGCCTACTCGCCTTCGCCCCCGCACTGCGACAGAAGGATGGTTTGCCCCTACAATAGCGGCAAATTTTCCAATCCTCTTCTCCGCGCATTGCATGAATGATCCTTTGCCGCTGTTTGGCATTACCACGACGCCATTAGAACTCGTTTCTTTTCTGCTGGCGCTGGTGACCGTTGCCCTGAATATTCGCCAGAATCCATGGGCATGGTTTTTCGCGATCGTGTCGTCAGCACTGTATGCGGTCGTGTTCTACGGTGCGCGCCTGTATGGCGATATGAGCCTGCAAGCGGTCTTCATCGTGGTGTCGTTCTGGGGCTGGTATCAGTGGCTGCGGGGTGGCGACGAGCATCAGGGAATCAAGGTGTCCCGTTTGCGGCTGGCGGGCAAGGTGCTATCCGTCGTGGCCTGGCTGCTGAGTTTCCTGTTGATTGCAGTAGTGCTCAATAATTACACCGATACGGATGTGGCTTACTCGGATGGCTTCCTGACGGCCGGTAGCCTGGTGGGGCAGGTGCTGCTGGCACGCAAGAAGCTGGAGAGCTGGTATGTATGGATTGCGGTTGATGTGCTGTACATAGGCTTGTACTGGTACAAGGATCTGCTGCTGACCGCTGTGCTGTATGGTGTATTTGTGGCGATGGCAATCATGGGGCTGCTGGCCTGGAAAAAATCGATGCAGCAAGATACTGACCTTCGCTCCACCTTGGCCGGGACGGCTTGATCATGGCTGGCAAGAAGATTGTCCGGGTCGCGCTGCTGGGTGCCGAATCAACAGGAAAATCGACCTTGGCCGCTGCCCTGGCGGAACACTACGGCACGGTCTGGGTGCCGGAGTACTTGAGAGAATTTGTGGAAACGACAGGCCGGACGCCGCAGGAACATGAGCAGTTTCTGATCGCATCGACTCAGGTGGCATATGAAAATGCAGCAGCGCGCAAGGCATGCGCTTACCTGTTCTGCGATACGACGCCGCTGATGACGGCTCTCTACAGCCAGTTTTACTTTGGACGTGTCGACGTGCCGCTTCAGGCGCTGGCAGATGAGCATGCCTACGATTTCACCATCGTCACCGCACCTAGCGGCCCATGGATGCCTGATGGCCTGCAGCGCGAGTCGGAAGCGGTGCGCGATCTCATCCATGCGCAACTGCTGGATGTGCTGAATGCGCGTGATGTCCGTTATCTTCTGGTGGAAGGCGATGTGGATCAGCGTATCCGGCAAATCAACGATTATCTGCCAGCATGTGACTGATGCTTGGCTATGCGTGGCAGCAGGATGCCTGCGGTGGCACCCATTGCTAATGAAATGCCCATGAAAAAAGGCGCTCATCGAGCGCCTTTTTAGTCCGGCATACCCGTCAGAAATCCATTTGTGCGGAGATACTGTAGGTACGAGGAGCACCCGCCAGCAGATACCCATCCAGCAGGGAGCTGGCGTCGCGCCAGTAGAACTTGTTGAACAGGTTATACACGTTGAAGCGCAGGGTGGTGGCATGGCCGCCAATGCTTGTTGCATAGCGCAGGCCGGCATTAAACACGCTGTAGCCTGGCACTTCTGCACGCGTGTAGCTGTTCGGTGCGAAATCCTTGTCGCCACTGTATTGCCAGCTGCCGTTCACGCTCAGGCCTGGTATGTTACGCAGTGTGTAGTCAGCATAAACAGTGCTTTTCAGTTCAGGCACGTTTGACACACGTTTGCCTTCGATATTCACGTCCCCGGTGTTGCGCGTTTCCGCATCGAGCGCCATCAGGCTGGCTCCCACTTGTAAGTCTGGATTGATGCGTCCTTGTGCGGAGAGTTCGATGCCGCGATGCACAGCATCACCACTACGCACATAGGTCGACACAGCAGCAACGGGGTCATAGCGATTGTATTCGTGGGGCTTTCGGATATTAAATATCGCCGCGGAAACCGCTACGTCATTGCTGAGATTGGCTTTGATGCCAAATTCAACTTGACGCGATTTGGCAGGATCCAGCATTTCAAACTCGTTGGTTGCCCACAATGGCGCAATGCCGCCGTGTTCCAGGCCTTCCGAATAAGAACCGTACAGCGAGATATGGTTGCTTGGGCTGAAAACCACCGCTAGATTGGGCAATACATGCTCTTTTTCATACTGCGACGTGAGCGATGTGGCATCGAACTGATCACGGTTGGTTTCTACATAACGCAGGCCAGCATGAACCTTCCATTGATCGTTCAGGCCAATAATGTCCTGAACAAAAATGGATCGCTCAGTATCGCGGCGGCGTAAGCTGACTGGCCCGCTTGTATTGGAAGAGCCCGCAATCAAGGCGCCGCTTAGATTAACGGTCGGGTTATACATATTGCCGTTATCAACCCAGTCATAGGCCATGTC
>JAEZLB010000327.1 GCA_023435945.1 Pseudomonadota bacterium
AAGAGCAGCCGTAGCAGCGGGGAAGGTCAGTGCGTCGAGGTCGCACGCGTGGACGACACGATCGGCGTCCGTGACACCAAGCTCGGCGAGGCGTCACCCGTACTCGAGTTCACCCCGGACGAGTGGCAAGCGTTCATCGCTGGCATGAAGGACGGCGAGTTCGACGTGTGAGCACGTCGTTCCAAGATCGAAGCGTGCGATAAGCGCGCAACTTATGTCGCATGATCATGCTCTGTGACGTACTACAACGAACACGTGTGCAGGCTATTCGTGCTGCTCAGCCTAGCTGCCTTGGCGTCCTCAACCGCCAGGCTGCTTCTGCCGTTACTGGCAACCCCTTGCCGAAATCAGCCAGGAACTCGACGGCGGCGCCGGAGCTGACCAGAGCGCGCCTGATGCGGCTGATTCCTTTCGCAAGCTCGAGCTGAACGCGGCGAGTCTGCTAGCGCATCCGCCGCTCGTCCGGCCCGGGACATCGCGTGATCGTCATTAACGCGTCGGTCGTCGCGAGCATGCTCGTGTACGCCGATGACCGCAGCCGTAAGGCCCGCGCGGTGCTGGGCCGAGATCCCGCGTGGGCAGCACTGGAGCATTGGAAGGTCGAGGTCTTCTCCGTCATGCGTGGACTCGCGTGCGGCGGAAAGATCACTGACGAGGTGGCATCCCGGGCGGTCGACCGAATCCCTCGCCTGGGCGTCGACACGGTATCGGTCGCCGATCTCCTCGCACGGATGTGGCAGATCAGGACGAACGTCAGTGCCTACGACGACGCCCTCGCTGAAAGCCGGAACCTGACCGTGGCGACCGCCGACGCCAAACTCGGCCGAGCCGCCACCGCGTACTGCCGGTGGAACTCGTCACCTAGCGTGACCGCATGCCCCCACCATCCGCATGGGCCGCGTTCGTAGCGTGGCCGCTGTGCTGGTAATTGGGCGTAGGCATTGGTTTGACGCATCCGGCGGGGTGCGCCGCGGGATCGGCAGTGATATCTTTCTAAGAAATTGCTATCAGCTGCTTTAGGGGGAGGTTGCGGTGGCCGCGATCACGATCCGTAACCTGTCGGAGGAGACCCATCGCGCGCTCAAGGCGCGCGCGAAGGCGCACCACCGCAGCACCGAGGCTGAGGTGCGGGCGATCCTCGACGCCGCTGTCGCGCCGACGGATCGGGTACGAGTGGGCTCACTGCTGGCCGCGATCGGGCAGGACGCCGGCGGCGTGGAGTTGACCATCACACGGGACGGGGCAGACCGCGAACCCCTGGACTTTGAGTGATTATCCTCGACACGAACGTCCTAGCGGAGCCGCTGCGACCCCGGCCGAACGCCGATGTCGTGGCCTGGCTGGACGCGCAGGTTATCGAGACCCTGTACCTCACGACCGTCAGCCTGGCCGAGGTCCGTTACGGCATCGCCTGCCTGCCTGCCGAAAAACGCCGAACTAGGTTGCAGGAGCGGTTCGAAGGCGAAATCGTGCCACTGTTCAGCGGCCGTACCCTGGCCTTCGACGAACCCGCGACCGTCGCCTACGCCACCCTGAGAGCGCGGGCCCGCGCCAACGGCCGGGGCATCGGAGACTTCGACGCGCTGATCGCCAGCATCGCCAACGCGACCGGCTTCACCGTCGCCACCCGCGATACCGCACCGTTCGAGGCCGCCGGGGCCGCCGTGGTCAATCCCTTCGACCAGACACGGTGACGGACCGGGCCAACGTGAAAGCGAATGGCTGTCCTTGGCGAAGGGCCGGCTCCTTGTGAGCTGAGCCCATGTGTCCCGTGCTGCAAGACGGTGAATATCTGGATGCCCGGTCGTTCGACCAGGCATCCAGATTTGTCTACTTGAACGTGACAATCGCCGTCAGGTTCAGCGACCGACCGATCGCACTGCGATTCGGTAGATCTGTGACGTGCCCCCGGCAGGAATTGAACCTTCGACACATGGTTTAGGAAAGGATCTAGGTTCGCGGCATCGCATGCGGTTGACCAGCCCAAACATGGCTGACGCGAAGTGCCCGGCGATCACCAGTCCACAAATAGTCCAGATCTTGGTCTGTGGCGCCAGCTTAGCCTTCGCGCTCGGCGACGTGCCTCGGTGCCGTGTGCGTCTCAAGCGCTGTGTCGGTCGGTTTGCTCGCGCTACCTCGTTGCTGACGGCGGAGTCTGAGCACGATCGTCGCGATCATCCATCCAAGCCACATCAGCGTAAGCAACAGCCATCGGTTCACGGGCAGGGATACCGACGTGGTTAGGGAACTGACCAGCAGGAACACTGTCAACAGCACGCCGTCGACCTCATCCGGCGGTGTCTTCAGGGCTCGCCGCAGACGCTGTTGCGCTGGGCTTCCACCGGTCGGGCGTGTCATGAGGCGATGGTGCCTTGATGGCGCTTTCACGTCTAGCGGTGGGTCCATCTGAACGGTGAATAGTCCAGATCTACCGTATTGCGGTAGTGATGTTGGTGAGTGCCTGCCATCGTGGACTTTGCTGCTACGGCGTCGCGGGGAGGATCGCACGATGGTGTCTGGCCGTAAGGCGAAGCGAGAACGTCGAGCTAAGCGGCTGGCCGCTCCTGCCGCCAAGCCTGTGGCTCCGACTGTCCAGCCTGTGGCCTCACGGCCCCGTCCTGCTGCACGACCGTGCGAACGCTGCGGCGCTGGGTGCCGCACCGAGAAGCCGCTCTACGGCTGGGTTTGCGCGCGCTGCGCCGACCAGCTGGACCGGTACTACCAGATCAAGCTAGGCATGGTCGGTGGGAACATCGTGCAGGCCTATGTAGCGGACAAACGCGCTGGTAAGGTGCCGACCCCTGCGCAGCTCCTGCCCTAACTTTGGCGCTTGGCCGTCAAGCAATCATTGACGCCTGCCAGCGTAAGTGTGGAGGGTGGTTGCCATCCCGTCGCGCAGGCGTAGCCCTTCCGGGCCGCGCCGAGCTGGTCCAGGTGGAGCGC
>JAEZLB010000361.1 GCA_023435945.1 Pseudomonadota bacterium
GATGATGGGAACTACCCATGGGATGTTTTCCATCCATGCAAAAATGCAGCCGTTCATGGCCTTCCCAGCCATTTTTGTAAACCGGCAGCCACTCGCGCTCCAGCGCGTATAACATGGCGAAGTCCCAGTTCAGCACATAGATGTTCAGATTTGGCTGAGCATCCGCCACCGCTTTCAGAAAATCCCCTAGCGGTTCAGGATATCCATCCCGCGCGCCTTCAGGCACCAGCAGCATACGGCTATCAATGTCCCAGCTGAGGATGAAAACGCTATGTCTGGCGTGTGTAATAGCTTCTCGTACTGCAGTAAAGTAAGCCGAGGCATCGACCAGCATGCCAAAACGCTGCGCTTTTTCTATGCGCCAGCAGTTACGGCCTGGCTGCAATAAGCCGGCATCCCGGACTGTGCTGCCTGCCTGGGGAAACGAATGTGTTTTATCCATATTCTGTCGCCTGATAATGAAATTCCGTTACCAAACGAAATTCCTTTCAGCCCTCCCTTTATGCACCTTATTGATGGCATTGATGTGCTCTCGTTTATATTGCCTGGAAAGCATCGTGCCCTGATTGGAGCCATCAATTACAAGGAAAGTTCGTTGCCAAAAAGCGGGTTGACTGGCATCAATCGCTCTAATAAGGTTTTCCCCAGGAAGAACTCTTACAGCGATATGTTTTCTAAGCCTCATTAACCGGACTCTACCTACCCTATACACGATGGCTCCCGAACAGATTCAATCCTGTATCGACGCATGCAATTTGTGCGCCGAAGCTTGCGAACAACAGTTAGGTGAAGTGACCCACCAACCGGCGGATCAGAAGGAAGAGATACAGATCTTGGTGGTCGATTGCGCCGCACTTTGCCGACTAACTGCATCATCATTGCTAGCAGTGAGTGCTGCGTCAGGCTTGCTGACTGCAGCCTGTGCCCAGGTGTGCCGGATGTGTGCAAGTCAGGAGGGGCATGCCCATTCCGACACCAGCAGGCAGCTTATACGCGCCTGCCTGCACTGCGCGGGGGAATGTGAGCATTTATCGAACGGGCTTCCCTCAGCCTCTGCGTTGGCGTAGCCTCATTCATCGCGCACGTAATTATTCTCTCGAACCACGGTACAAATCATTTCTCTTCTCACGCTCAGGAGGATGATTTTCATCGTATTCAAGGCTGCTTTCGATTGCGCTGCGAGTAGCATTGACAAACACATGCCGGTCCGGCCAGCTCACGCTCTCGATGCGCTGAGGCGATATCAATACATGCTTTCCCGGCAGCCAGTTACGAGTATCGACCACCATGAATTGCAACGACCAGTCACTCTCGTCAAAGAGAAAATCATCTACATGTCCAACGGTATCGTCGCTTGCACGTATGTGGTAGCCAAGCACCTCATCGGCGCTGCGCAGATGCGAGTCCACATGGACGCCGACACCCTCTGCTGATGACGATGCAGGTTTCACATCGCCGTTTTCACGACTGAACATGCCGCCAATCGCCGGAAAAGCACCAAAACCCCATAACAACGGTCCCACCCAATACAGCGGATAATCGTAATGCCGGTAAAACTCTTCTTCCTGCTGGCGCGAAATCGGCTTATCAGCTTCGATGCCTGGACTGCGCTTCACTTGCTCCCGTGTCAATGCGACATGAATGACTCTTGCTTGCCAGTCCGGATGATGAAAAGAGATGGGTGAAATGAGGACGCTTCGTCCCAGCAGCCATCCACCGGTATCCACAACCAGATAACGTATGGTCCAGCGTGCATCGTCAAAGTACACATCCCGGATCGTGCCGATTTCCCCATCGGTAGCTTGTACGGTAAATCCTTGCAGTACCTTTACACTGTGCAACATATGTTCCCCCTCCAGTTACCTTCTCTGAGTCGGGACGCAAGAATCACACCCGTGCGCTGCGAGTGTTCCCGCATTACGGTATTCCTCGCAGCTAGTGCTTCCCCTATCTCATGATTCATTGGAGAATGGGAACCCGGCGCCAGCAATTTCGTCAGACGGGCATAGCATTTCTAGGGGCGTTATTATGCAAATTCAACTGAACAGCGACAATCACATCAAGGGCTCTCCCGCCTTGCAGCAGAGTGTGGAAACCATACTGGAACAGTCCTTGAAGCACCTTGCCAATGACCTCACCCGCGTGGAAGTCTATCTCAATGATGAAAACAGCACTAAAGGTGGCGCAAGCGATAAACGCTGCATGCTTGAAGCACGTGTGACTGGATCAGCGCCGATTGCGGTGGAGCACAAGGCGCCCAGTATGGATCAGGCCGTCCGGGGCGCGGCTGACCAACTGGTACGCGCCCTGAAAAGTACGCTGGACAAAAAAAAGGATAAGCGTGCCGAATCGGTCAAGCGGATGGATCTGCCTGCCGAGGATGCAAGCTGACACCCCTAAAAAGCCGGTATATCCGGCTTTTTTTATCTTCGCGACCGGACACGGCGACTACGCCAGCGCCGCATTGTCTGCCAGCGCCATATCCCGTTCACGACGAAATATCCCGTCACCGACGAAACGATTGCCAGCACACTGAGGCCAACCGCCAAGGGCAAGCCTACTGATTGCAACCAACTAAAAAGGTTGGACAGCCAGTTGCCCACCTCTACCTGTGCTTCGACAGCCTTCTCAATATCAGCTTGAATGACAACCTCAGGCACGATTGACTGCGCCCCCGTCAACAGATCTCCCAGCTTGTAAGCGACATAGTACACAGCCGGAAATGTGAAGGGATTGGTGACGAGCGTGCTGAACGCAGCCACCGGCAGATTAACCCGCAACAGAATAGCGGCAATGCCGGAAAACAGGATTTGCGCAAACGGAATAAGAATGCCAAAGAACAAGCCTACCGCTACACCGCCGGCAACAGAACGGCGATTGAATTGCCAGAGGAACTGGTGATGAAGATAGGGTTTCAAGGGCTTGAGCATGCGACTCTCAAGCATTTTCTGCGGCGTAGGTAGCTTACTAAAAAAACGATGTCGCGGCATTCAGTCTCCGGTAGATCCACTTTTCAAAATGATAGGCAACTTCTCAGGAATTTTTACAAGCCGCTGACCATGCGAGATACCTCATGCACTATGCAGAATGGCTGAATCAGGGAGAAAAAATCGATTGGCATTCTTCCTCTCAAAACACTGAGTTAATTTCTTTATCTCTGAATTTGATTAAAAAGAAAAAATGCCTGGATTGCAGAGGAGGATTTTCTTGTGCAGATTTTTCATTAACAGTTCTGTGTATCTCTTCAACTTCATCGTGTTCCAAAGAATATAAGAAATGTTGTTCAGTCAGGCAAGCACGTTTTGTAATGTCGGGAAAATACTTTGCATCCATAATAGGATGCCAAACCTGCCCCCTTTCGGCAAAAACTGGACTTGTTCTTTAATCCGTTTAATACTCTTATCAGCTTAACCAATTATTACTCTAGTGTTTATCCATGGACTATCCTGTCATCGACACTCAAATTTCCCCTGCAGGCAGACTCGACATTCTTTCCAAGCGTGAGGTACAGAAGCTCCTCGACACCGGGCATGGGGGATTGCATAAGGTTTTCCGCGACTGCTCGCTGGCCGTACTCAATTCCGGCAGTTATATGGATGATGGCAAGGAAGTACTGGAACGCTATGCTTCTTTCGACATTAGCATCATCCAGCGCGAACGCGGTATCAAACTCGATATCAAGGGCGCCCCGGCTAGTGCTTTCGTTGATAATGAAATGATCAAGGGTATCCATGAGCACCTGTTTGCCGTGCTCAGGGATATTCTTTACACCGCCAATGAGATACAAAACAACCCGGAGTTCGACCTTTCCACCTCGGAAGGAATTACAGATTCCGTCTTCCACATCCTGCGCAATGCCGATGTCTTGAAAACACAGATTAACCCCAACCTTGTAGTGTGCTGGGGAGGCCATTCGATTTCGCGCGAAGAATATGACTACTCCAAGTCGGTTGGTTACGAACTGGGCCTGCGCGGCATGGATATCGGCACCGGCTGCGGACCGGGGGCGATGAAAGGACCGATGAAGGGGGCGACTATCGGTCACGCGAAGCAGCGCATCTATGGAGGCCGTTACCTTGGCATCTCCGAGCCAGGCATTATCGCGGCCGAATCACCTAATCCCATCGTCAATTCGCTGATCATCCTGCCGGACATTGAAAAACGACTGGAAGCCTTCGTACGCGTAGGACACGGCATCGTTGTTTTCCCGGGCGGCGCTGGCACCGCAGAAGAAATTCTGTATGTGCTGGGCATATTACTGCATCCGGATAATGCGAAACTGCCCTTTCCTCTGATTTTCACCGGTCCCGCAAGTGCTGCCGACTACTTTGAGCAAATCCATCAATTCATTGGCGTCACGCTGGGCGATGCCGCGCAGAAGCTGTACAAGATCATCATCGATGACCCTGTGGCTGTAGCACAGGAGATGCAGGCAGGTGTCCGGCAGGTCCGTGCGTATCGTAAATCCGTATCGGATGCGTACTATTTCAATTGGGGGTTGAAGATCGACCACCAGTTCCAGAAACCTTTCGCTCCTACCCACGAGAATATGCACAACCTGGACCTCCACAAGAACCAGGCTCCACATGAACTGGCCGCCAATCTGCGCCGCGCATTCTCGGGCATCGTGGCTGGCAACGTGAAAGATCAGGGTATCCGGGCGATCGAGAAACATGGACACTTTGAGATTCGGGGTGACCGCAGCATCATGGAACCCATGGATGCGCTGCTGACTGCTTTTGTTACCCAGCACAGGATGAAATTGCCGGGCAAAGCCTATGTTCCGTGTTACCGCATCGTGAAATAAAAAAGCCGGCAATGCAGGCTTTTTTATTTACTCTCCCCCCTGCGAGCGGTCGCACCTCACATGAGCTGCTGTAGGACCAGGCGCCCCTTTTCAGTCAATTCGATAGTGAGCTTGGCGCGGTTTTCCGGATGAACTCTGGAAGTCAGCAGCTTCAGGCCCGGTTTTTTATCACGACGATAAATAGATAAGTTACCCAGATACCGTGATGCGGTGGACATCACGGTATCTGAACGTTCGGCAATTTCACGCAGCGATGCGCCTTCATGCTTCGCCGCATGCAGGAAAAACAAAATCTGGCCAATCGGCATTTCAATATCCAATGCCCGAAAGACCTCGAAAATCTTCATGTTTTTGTCAATTGCGGCAATATAAGTTGATGAATCCATTTCCCCCCCTGAGAGACTAGCCATCCAGTTTTAATTCGTAATACTTTCTGTATCGGAATAAATTCCCTTTCTTACTGAGGAAACTCCTTGCCTAGGACCAAGCTTACCTCACCTTGTCTTGAACTGGCCATCCTCAACTTCCAGTTACCGGAGTTTTTCTCAGAAGAAACTTTTTTAGACCCAATGCTGACTGTTGATCAAAAGTCAGTCAATACCATATTCATGGGGTTCTCATCTTCCTAGCTCTTTTAGAGATGAAATTGTCATTCTTAAAACTTGAAAAATTACCGGGGAGAAAAATTCCCTGCTTTACATCAAGCAGAGAGTTGGAACCGGGTCCTTTACGAACGGTCCCATTTCACAGGCAGCTTCGAATGCTGTTTTACTATTTTTTCAGGAAGGAGTCATTCTATGGCTGAGACCTCAGATCCGAAAAAAAGCGCCAAATCGGGCAAATCTCCCGTCCCGGCTTCTTCTCAGGGCGATTCGCCGGTCGACATCATACCGAAGGATGTTTCGCCAGACAATGCCACCTGGAAAGATCGCACTGTCCGACAAATTCACTCCGACGACAAAGAAGAAAAAGCGGATGCCTTGTTGGATGAAGCCAGCGACCTTTCTTTTCCTGCCAGCGATCCCATCGCTGTCAGTTCCGTTACCCGCATTGAGAAAAAAACAGGCGCTAAAGCGGGTACGTCGAAGGGAAAAACTGAATAGCCCTTCTCACCTAAAACTTTCTGTATTCCGGTTAGCGGGCAACCCATTGCCCGCCATTTTTTTGCTGAAAACAACCGGTTTCAGCGTCAGGTTTTATATTTACCTCCAAGACCAGAGCCGACCTGAAATGCGGGTACAGGCTTTATGCCTGTCTATTGCCGCCGGGCCAGTTAAACCGGGCGACGTTGCTGTCGTTGCTCCCCACCCGCCCATTGAAATGGCGGTGCCTCATACCAGTTAAGAGACGTGCCTAATTCCGCCTTTGGAAGTGATACGGCTCCTCTCTCAGGAGCGTGCTTTACAACAATCCAATATGATTGAAATACAACCTTCGCCTCGAGGGTTCCAGCGCGCCAAAAAGAAGCTAAAAAGCCCAGAAAAAGCCATGCAAAACATACACAAACCTCTGCGGCTGAATTGCAGACAATAAATTTCTCGGGAATGCATAAGACCTGCTCTTCGGCTGTCGGCCTCTGCTGCTGACGAACTCTACAAGTAAAAATCCCTTCCTCCTGCTTTTGGCAAGAGGAAGGGATGACTTAAGCATTAACAAGCCAGAGGCTGGAGCATGACAAATGCCACACCCGCCCCTATTGATCAGCGCGCGACGCCCTGAGATGTGCCAGACTCGGCCGGCGCGGTACGTCCATGTGCCGAGCTTTCACCCGAAGGAATCGGTGAGGAGACGCCACCGGAAGAGGTATCACCGGCTGCGCTGCTGCCGGACGTGGCGGCCTTGTCGTCAACAGGGGAAGAGGACGAACTCCCTGACGCGCCCGATGCACCGCCCATGCCGGCACCACCTGACGAAGGCTGGTCGGAGATAGGGCCAGAAGTGCTTCCGGAGGTATCTCCAGGAGCGCCTCCCGAACGGCCGCTCATTCCGCTGGAGGAGTCACCGGGTCCTGAGCCACCTGACGAACGGTCATAACCGGAACCTGAACTACCTTTACCATCCCTGCGTTCCTTGCCATCCTTACCGCCCTTACCATCCTTATGATCTTTACCGTCCTTACCGTCCTTATGATCTTTACGGCCCTTAAAGTCTTTGCGATCTTTTCCGCGTTCCGTGTCCGAGGCCCTGCTGTCACCTGCACCCGTGCTACCAGATTGCTGACTGGTTGATAGTTCATCGGCACGCTTCATGATTTCATCGGCGCGCGACTCATCGGTACTCATGCGGATTTCGCTGCTTGGCCCACTGGTTGAGGGCGAGCTGGAAGAAGATGCGCCGCTGGTGCTGCGATCAGCGTTGGAAGCACCGCTCGTGGACGAAGCGGGAGTGGCATTCTGATCGGCACGATCCAGAATTTCCTGTGCCCGGCTCTGATCTGTGCTCATGCGAACATCCCCTGCAGGATCCTGAGCGGTCGCGAAACCTGCCGTGAACATCAGAGACAAAGCGATTACCAAAGATTTCTTTTTCATGTGGCCTCCTTACGTAAATGTTTAAGCGCACAAACATCATGAAAAGCATGTTGACTCGGCTCAACATGAGCATCGCACTGAAACTTCTGACAAGACTCTTGCACTTCAGTTTCCGTCAGGAGGGAAAAAGCTGAACAATCCCAACTTTTATTAAAGAAAAAGGGGAGAAAGCGTAATGGACTACGAAAGCGCTGCTGCCCGGCGCTATCAGCGATGAATGCCAAACAGGTTAAAAAAATTATGTGAGGTTTGCCGCGCCAGCTCAGCCACCGGCACCTGCTTCAGATCTGCCAGAAACTCTGCGACATGCCGTACATATCCAGGTTCGTTACGTTTGCCGCGAAAAGGCACGGGAGCGAGATAAGGCGAATCGGTTTCTATCAGCATGCGTTCCAAGGGAACAACTCGTGCCACTTCCTGCAACTCCTTGGCATTCTTGAAGGTCACGATACCCGAGAAGGAAATATAGAAACCCAACTCCATCGCCGCTTCTGCCACGGCCAGCGATTCAGTAAAACAATGCATTACGCCACCCGCACCACCCTCCTGGCGAGCCGCCCCTTCCTCTCTCATGATGCGCAACGTATCTTCCGCCGCTGCCCGGGTATGAATGATCAAGGGTTTGCCACAGGCGCGAGAAGCGCGGATATGTGTACGAAAACGATTCCTCTGCCACTCGAGGTCGCCCTCAAGACGATAGTAGTCCAACCCGGTTTCACCGATCGCTACGATACGCGGGTGGGCAGCCAGTTTCACTAACTCATCGACGCTGGGCTCAGGTGTGTCCTCGTAATCGGGGTGAACGCCGACTGAAGCATAGATGTGAGGAAACTGCTCTGCAAGCTTCAAAACCTGAGGGAAATCCGGCAGATCGACCGACACGCATAATGCATGCGTGACTTGGTTTTCCGCCATCTTGCTGAAAATGTCCGGCAGACGTTCAGCCAGTTCGGGAAAGTTGATGTGACAATGAGAATCGACGTACATGGGGCAGTATTGTACCGCGCCGTGCCTCTCTCTGCGGAGAGTGAAAACACCCGGCTGCCCTTTTCACGCTCCCTGTTCGCATGAGAAAGCCCGGCCCCGATGATGTTGCGAGCAAGACAGTTATCACCAGAACGGAAGATTGAGCTTCCCGAAAAACACCCTACCCTCGGCCTCCTGCATCACACGAAACTAAGCCAGCGTCTTGCCCATCATGATCAGGTCATATCGCACGCTATCCATTTCTGCCACACGTGGCAGATGCGCCCAGCGCTCGAAGCCGGCCTGGGCAAACAGGTAAAGGCTGGGCTGGTTGTGCGCGAATATCAGGCCCACCAGCGTGTGGATAGCCAGACCGGGCGCGGCCTTGATCGCCTCGGCTAACAGATATTTTCCCAACCCCTGCTGGCGGCAATCTTCATGAACATA
>JAEZLB010000366.1 GCA_023435945.1 Pseudomonadota bacterium
CTCATTGACCATGATCAATTTTCGCTGCAAGTTCCACGAAAGGCCGTACCTACCGGGGAATACAGGGAAATTTTTCAAGAAAAAGGCAATTCGCTAGCGGGGGAACTCAGTATGCACAAGCAGCAACTTGTACTGCGCACGAGCAAAAAAACTGAAAAGAAGAAGACGGGATTTGCTCCAGACGATCCAGTTAAGGCTTTTCTGTCAAAGACCGGTTACTACGAAACAGCATTGTCAGACCTGAGGAGAATAAGATGGAAAAGGCTCCACTTAAAAAATTACGTGCCGACCTTGCGGCCGGCACGTAAAAACTACTTATGCAATTATCCTTACCTCGGAATAAAGATTAGATGCTTAGCGCTTGGCCAGGAAGCCAGCTTTTTCCATCAGAGTACGATGGGTTTGCTCGGCTTGAGTCAGCCACTGGTTGAACTGGTCGCCAGACATGGAAGTCTGGTTGAAAGCACCCGTTTCCATGAATTGTTTCCACTCCGGAGTCTCAGAGACCTTGGCAAACAGGTCTACATAATATTTCACAACCTCAGGAGAAGCGCCCGGCGTCGTAAAGATACCGCGCAGCATCTGATATTCAACCGGCAAACCAGCTTCTTTACAGGTTGGGATATCAGACCAGCTTTGGTTGGCCGTTACCTTATTGGTATAGGCCGAACGCTTGTCACCGAACATGCACAGAGGCTTCAACTGGCCAGCGCGCCATTGGGACACGGCTTCCAGCGGATTATTGACGGAAGAGTCAATGTGCTTACCAACCAGCTGGGTTGCGATCTCACCACCGCCCTTGTACGGAACGTAGGTGAATTTCGTGCCGGTAGCCCCTTCAATAGCTACAGTAATAATCTGATCTTCCTGCTTGGAACCCGTGCCACCCATGCGCATCTTGTTCGGACCGGCTGCTTTTACAGCATCAATGTATTCCTTGGCGGTTTTGGCCGGATTATCGTTGTGCACCCACAGCGCAAACTGGTCCAGAGCCACCATTTTCACAGGGGTCAGATCTTTCCAGTTGAACGGAACGCCAGTTGCCATCGGCGTGGTGAACAGGTTGGAAAGCGTAATCACGATCTTGTGAGGATCATTCTTAGCGCTCTTCATGTAGAGGAAGCCCTCTGCACCGGCACCACCCGATTTATTCAGAACCACCAGCGGCTGGTTCATCAGGTTATGCTTGATGATCACGCCTTGCATAAAGCGAGCCATTTGGTCTGCACCGCCGCCACTACCGGCAGGAACGATCCATTCCACAGGCTTAGTCGGCTGCCACTGAGCGTGAGCAACCATCGGTGAAGCAAAAACAGCTGCGACAGCTGCGGTCAGGGTGAGGGCGCGGGAATTAATGAACTTCATTCAGTGATCTCCTTTATATTTAAAATTACCTCGATGAACTGAGGCAATCTGACTCCTACTTTGATACTGCAATGCCAACAAACGTTAACCGCCTGTTTGGATCTTTTTTTTTCTTATACACCTGTTAAAGGTGTTCGATGCAAGCGTAGCAAGGATAACTTGGAGTACGCAACAGAAAGTGTGATGTAAATCTTGATCGCGGTCAAGAACTTAATATAGGCCTTTTCCTTCATAAAATGAGCAAGGATGGGACACTCTTGGCTTACACACCCTTGCCGCTTCACCCCCCTCAATCAAGGCCCTTTTTCGAATACAACCCGCCTCTAACCACGGGCGAAAGTGCCCTCTCTCAGGACAGGACTCCGCCCTTTCGGAAAAGCGGAATCGGAAAATTCGGGATAAAGAAAATCATTCGGAGAATATCCGACCAAAGAGGAAGCCATGATTGAGGAAGACTTGCCCGCGCACACTGCACCTTCAAGAAAAATCTTTGGCAATACGCCAGACCACCGTTACCGCGGATACCATCAGCCAATTTGGAACATACGTCACATTTCGGATATTGGAATACACCTTTATATCCCCGGAAAATTGGATGCCCCTTGCAAGAAGGTGCGTCTCGCTTGCCCCTGCCTTCCGGGAAAATTCTTCCTTTTAGAACGCCGACTTACGAATCCCAAACAAGGCTCCGTCAACATCAGAATTTAAAGCGCCAAGATCCAGAGAGCCAATACAAATTCACGAGACCCTACTTAAAGCATAAACTCGCTTCGCCAAACACTTCTCCTCTGCCGGATTGCCAGAAAGAAAGTTCATTCCCCTCTTTTAAGGCACGCCCCGCCAGGCGAGAAAGCTCTAATTTTTCCATCCTGATAAACAGGGACAAAAAGTTTCGAAATGCCTGTGAAGGGGATATCGCCCCCACTTGATCGGGCAGGATGCACTCAGGCGCAAAGGTACAAGCTTATCTTGCGACTTCCATCGTGCCGGTTTGACGCAGATCTTCATAAATTTCCGGATCCTGCAAAGCCTGATACATCAGGATGGGAATGGCGTTTTTCTTGATCAAGCGAGGAATAAAAACCGCAACCAGAAAGATCGCAATGCCTGTGTAGAACCACCCGACCAAGACCAATGCCAACGCCGTTCCGAGAATCGGTAACATAACCAAGGGGAGCAATAAGCGGCGGCTGAGATACTTTGCTGCTGCGGGCGGCGACATCGTCATATTCAAGGTGCCGTTACGATAAGATTCAACAAATTCCTGATGATTCATATTCTTATTCCAATAGTGCAATGCCATGACACAGTCAGGCAGATTCAGGACAAGCAATACAGTAGTGTCTTCCTTCTACTGCATCACCTTCATTCTGCCACAATATCAAAATAGAATATCATGATATAAGCAATAAATAGATCACGGTCTTGGCTGCCGATGCCCTCCCTCTTTCGTCAGCGGCAAGTGCAAGCAAACTCGGCATAGCCTCTTCATTAACAATACAATACGGGTTTGGATTCAGAGAGGCGATACTATGCGAGCAATTGAAATCACCCAAGCAGGCGCACCCGACGTACTGAAATTATATGACCGTCCTATCCCCGAACCTCAGAGCGGCGAAGTTCTGATCAAGGTGCATGCAGCCGGCATCAACCGCCCCGACGTATTGCAACGCACCGGCAATTACCCGGTTCCCAAAGGCGCTTCGGACTTACCCGGCCTGGAAGTGGCAGGTGAAATTGTTGGCGGCGACGTGGGCAACAGTGGTTTCAAGGTGGGCGATATGGTTTGCGCTCTAGTTCAAGGGGGCGGCTATGCCGAGTACTGCGTCGCCCCGGTTGCACAATGCCTGCCTATCCCCAAGGGATTATCCGCACTGGAAGCCGCGTCCCTCCCCGAAACTTTCTTTACCGTGTGGAGCAATGTATTTGATCGCGGTCATCTGTCGCCGGGAGAAACCTTCATGGTGCAAGGCGGCACCTCAGGTATTGGGGTTACTGCTATACAGATGGCGGCCGCCATGGGCCATACCGTGTTTGCCACGGCAGGCAGCGATGAAAAATGCCGCGCCTGCGAAGAGCTGGGCGCCACCCGCGCGATCAACTACAAGACCGAGGACTTTGTCGAAGTGGTCAAGGAAGCTACCAATCGCAAAGGTGTAGACGTCATCCTGGATATGGTTGCAGGCGATTACATCCAGCGCCAGCTGAGCTGCCTGGCTGACGATGGCCGACTGGTGTTCATCGCCATGCTGGGCGGTGGCAAGGCCATGGTGAACTTTGGGCCGGTACTGTTACGCCGCCTGACCATTACGGGCTCAACCTTGCGTCCGCGCCCTGTTGAATTTAAAGCCGCAATTGCTGCCAAGTTGCGCGAGCGCGTCTGGCCTCTGATTGAAGCAGGCAAGATCAAGCCTGTCATTTACAAGACCTTCCCGCTTGAACAGGCCGCCGAAGCACATGCGCTGATGGAAACCAGCGCCCATATCGGCAAGATCATGCTCCAAGTACAATCGTAAGAAAACTCGCTGCAAACAAAATGGGCTGCCAGCAGGCAGCCCATTTTGTTTTGACGGCTTCAAGTCCCCCTACGCAGCGCCCTTGGATCGCGCCTGGAATGCACCTTCAGCTTTCAGCTCATTGATTTTGCTGTCGTCGTAATCCAGCACGCTCCTGAGAATTTCCTCCGTATGCTCACCAAGCAAGGGAGAGCGCTTGATATCGACCTTGGAAGCAGACAGCTTGATCGGCATGCCGACGTTGAACCATTTGCCGCGCACCGGATGGTCGAGCTCGACATACATTTCGCGCAAGCGTACATGTTCGTCTTCAGCCAGATCCTTAGTACTCATGACCGGTCCACACGGTACATCGATCTCATTGAAGATCGCCATCAGCTCACGCTTGGTGTAATTGGACGCGAAATCCTCCAGGATTTTCCACAGTTCCTGCTGATGTTTACGACGGTCCTGGATCTTCGCAAAGCGCGGATCCTCCACCAGCGCCTCACCACCCACACGATTTGCCAGTGCCGGCCACACAGCCTCCTGCACCACGATATACAGGTAATCATTCAGCCCGCCCGGCTTGCACTTGATGGCGTTACCCAGTTGACCGCCGCCCGAATCATTGCCGGCACGTGGCACCTCGTCCAGACCTTCGGTCGGCACCGAGAATTCCGGCAAGGGACCGCGCTCAAGACGCTGATGATCACGCCACTTAACACGTGCCAGGTTCATCACGGAATCCAGCATCGCGCATTCAACATACTGGCCTTTGCCGGTACGTTCACGATGCATCAGGGCAGCGAGAATGCCGATAGTAAAATGCAGTCCGGTACCGGAATCGCCGATCTGCGCACCGGTTACACATGGCGGGCCATCATTCGGACCAGTGGTGCTCATGGAACCACCCATGGCCTGCGCCACGTTTTCGTATGCCTTGAAGTCAGCATAGGGACCGGTAGAACCGAAGCCCTTGATCGAGGCCATGATGATACGGGGATTGATGTGATGCACATGCTCCCAGGAGAAGCCGAAACGCTCCAACACTCCGGGACCGAAGTTTTCCATTACGACGTCGCAGGTTTTCAGCAGATCGACAAAAACCTGTTTGCCGGCGTCGGTTTTCATATTCACGGTAATGGAACGCTTATTGCAGTTCAGCATCGTGAAATACAAGCTGTCCGCCTCGGGAATATCGCGCAATTGGCTGCGAGTGATGTCGCCGGTTGGCGGTTCGAATTTAATGACATCCGCACCCAACCAGGCCAGCAGTTGAGATGAGGTGGGACCCGCCTGCACATGTGTCATGTCCAGAATGCGAATGCCTGATAATGCTTGATCCATTGCTCCACTCCCTTCAGAGAAGAAAACACATGGCAAGATGATTTTGCCGAGAGGGGGAATTTATGCCCTGACTACAGGGCTGAGAAAGGCTGCCATTCGCCTGCTAAGCAGGCAAATGGCAGTAGCGATGTTTTTGTTGTTATGCAGCTTTTTTCAGCTGAACGTGACCGTTTTCTTCTTCCATGGTCTTGCCCAGCAGTTTAACCAGTGCGTACACCGTATCGATGTGCGGCGTAGGCGTATTGGTCAGACGAGCCAGTTCGATCACGGAACCGACCAGTGCATCGATTTCCGGTGCACGGCCAGCCTCGATGTCTTGCAGCATCGAGGTTTTGTGCTTACCCACTTTTTCAGCACCAGCGATACGCTTCTCGAGCGGCACGCGGAAGGTGATGTTCAGTTTGGTTGCCACATCCTGAGCTTCGGTCATCATGTTGGCAGCCAGTTCGCGGGTCAGCGGGAACTGGCAGATATCGACCAACGTGGAGTGCGACAGCGCGCTGATTGGATTGAACGTCAGGTTGCCCCACAATTTCAACCAGATTTCAGCACGGATGTTATCCAGGACCGGTGCTTTGAAACCAGCCTTGGTCATCACTTCGGAAATAGCGGTTACGCGCTCGCTGGTGGAACCGTCCAGTTCGCCAACAGGGAAACGATCTCCTTCGATGTGTTTCACTACGCCCGGAGCAATCAGTTCGGATGCCGGATAAACCACGCAACCGATCACGCGTTCAGCCGGGATTTTTTCCAGGATGCTGCCGGTGGGATCAACGCTGCGTACCGGAGTACCTTCGTATTGACCGCCGTGCTTCTGGAAGTACCAGTAAGGAATACCGTTCTGCATGGTAACGATCGCGGTATTCGGACCGTACAGCTTGGGCAGATCATTGGCAACAGCTTCAACTTGGTGAGCCTTCAACGCCAGGATGATCAGGTCTTGCGGACCCGCTTCATCATAGCTGTTGGTCGCCTTCACGTTGGAAGCAACGTGCTCGGTACCGTCTTCCATGATGAGCTTCATGCCATTCTTGCGAATTGCCTCAAGATTGGCGCCGCGCACGATGAAGGTTACGTCTTCACCCGCCAAAGCGAGCTTGACGCCAACGTAACCTCCGATGGCACCGGCTCCTACAATTGCTATTTTCATAGGGTCTTCCTTAATAATGAAGTTAATTGAAATCGTTGTGCAGCGTGCCAATGCCAGCAATCTCAACCGATACCTTGCTACCGGGCTTCATCGAACCGACACCGACGGAGGTGCCGCACAGGATGATGTCACCTGGATTCAAGGTCATATCATGGGAGATCAAGCTGACCAGTTGTGCTACAGAGAAATGCATGTCGCTGATCGGATAGTCCTGGCGCACGTCGCCGTTAAGTACGGTTTTAACGGTCAGCGTTGCGGGATCCAGATCGGTTGCGACGGTCGGGCCAAACGGGCAGAACGTATCGAAACCTTTAGCACGAACCCATTGCGCGAAGGAAGGATCGCGATTCAGGATGTCGGCAACGGTAACGTCGTTTGCGCAGGTGTAGCCAAATACGTGATTCATTGCATCGGCTTCCGATACATAGGTAGCGGTCTTGCCAATTACAATGCCCAATTCGCCCTCGAAGACTACTTTGCCTTCTTGCGACGGCTTGCGAATGGTTTCGCCTGGGTTCAGATAGGAGTTAGGAGCCTTGAGCAGATACAGCGGCTCAGCAGGTTTGGACAGATTCAGCTTCTGGCTCAGCGCGCCGAAGTTATTCCACAAGGCGATAACTTTAGTCGGCTCAACCGGAGCCAGCAACTTCACAGCACCGAGAGCAAGGACGGCGTCGGTTTTCGAAGGCTTCTCGAACATGTTGCCCTGATAAACCTGAATCTGATCGTTATCACCCAGGATACCGAAGCCAACTTTTCCTTCGTGCTCAAAACGAACCCAACGCGCCATTTCTACTTACCTTTCTTAAAGACCCTACTGGTCATGAGTTATTCAATGCCGCGGCCGCCTGCCTCCTTACGGAGCAG
>JAEZLB010000037.1 GCA_023435945.1 Pseudomonadota bacterium
ATCCTGCCGTTCGGCCCGGCCGGTGCGGTGTTTTACCGGGTGGCCGAATACCTGTCGCGTGCCTGGAGCGAACCGGACCACCTGAAAAACGAAGCTTTCGGCCAGTTCGCGCAAAAGGCTTTCTACTGGATAGACTGGATTCCGTCGCGCCTGACGGCTGCCACCTTTGCAGTCGTCGGAAATTTTGAAGATGCGATCTATGCCTGGCGCAACTTCGCGCATCGTTGGGAAAATCGTGCTACCGGCATCATCCTGGCAACCGGCGGCGGTGCGATTGGCACCCGCCTGGGTTCGCCTCTGGTGAAGGCCGCCAGCGTTCCGCAGGCCGACGCCATCGCCATCGATGCGCCCGCGCCGGAACCGGAAAGCCTACCCGGCGAAGAGCCTTCGGTCCGTGCACTGCAAAGCACGGTAGGCCTGGTCTGGCGCTCCCTGCTGTTGTGGTTATTGCTGTTGCTGCTGGTATCGGTCACGGCCTGGTTCAGTTAAGCCGCCTCACGCTTCATTCCTGTTTCTTTAACTTTCACCTGCTACCTGCCGTCTGATTACAGGCGGCAGGTTTTCATTTGTCTTGTTCGGGAGGGAAGTGCATGAATGCCTCTTTTCATGAAATGCTGGCTTTAAGCCTGAGCATCATTTTTGTACTGGTCTACTATCTTTTCCTGTTCCGCCAGGGGCGGCGCAATACAGGTGGCACCATCCACACGGTCAATGCACGTGCCCGCCTGTTATGGGTGCAACATGTGATGGGCAATGAAGCGAAGGACCTGATGGCAGTACAGACCTTGCGCAACATGGTGATGGCAGCCACCTTCAAGGCCACGTCGGCGCTGGTGCTGATTGTCGGTACGCTTAGCCTGGTAGGCGAAGCGGAAGTGCGGGACAAGACCTGGCATGTGTTTAGCATGGTGGGCGTACAGGCCAGGGAGTGGTGGCTGCTGAAACTACTCTGCCTGTTGCTGGTGCTGATCGCCACATTCTTTGCCTTTGCGATGGTGATACGCCAGCTCAACCATGTGATGTTCATGGTCAGCCTGCCGCGTTCGGCGATTCATGGTGCCTTTGCGCCCGAGCGGGTAGCGCAGCTTCTGAACCAGGCGGGCCTCTATTACACCATAGGCATGCGTGCCTTCTTGGTTACGGTGCCGCTTGCATTCTGGTTGTTCGGCCCCTGGTTTCTGGTGGCTGCCACGTTGGGGTTGATCGTGGTGTTATATGGTCTGGATCGCGCACCTTTGCAAGGTGTTAACAAAGAAGACCCGCCCGTTTCGTAACTGATGTGCAGGTACTGAGCAAGTTGAGCGATACTTTTCGCAAGCGCCAATCACTGCATTTTTTCCGGTGCCGCTGGTCAGAGCTGATAAGTCCGTGACTGTCGCATCACGCGGCAGATTTTACTTCTCAGGAGTTATGCGTCATGGCAGCCAGAATCGAAAAAGACAGCTTCGGTCCCATCGAGGTCCCGGCCGAGCGTTTATGGGGAGCGCAAACCCAGCGATCCTTGCAGTTCTTTGCCATATCCCGCGAACAGATGCCATTGGAACTGGTGACGGCACTGGCGCAGGTGAAGTATGCCTGTGCACAGGCCAACCTGGAGCTGGGCAGGCTGCCACCGGATAAGGCACGCGCCATCATGCAGGCTGCTGACGAAGTCATCACGGGGCAGCATGCGGAAGAATTCCCGTTATCGGTCTGGCAGACGGGATCGGGCACCCAGAGCAATATGAACATGAATGAAGTGCTCGCCAACCGCGCTTCCGAAATTCTGGGCGGGGAGCGCGGCCAGCAGAGGAAGGTGCATGCCAACGATGATGTCAATCTCGGGCAATCGTCCAACGACATCTTTCCCACTGCGATGCATGTGGCTGCCTGCCTGGAAATTCATCGGCACTTGCTGCCTTCCCTGGCTGCTCTGCGCGGCAGCTTGCAACAGAAATGCGATGCCTTCGCCGACATCATCAAGATAGGCCGTACGCATTTGCAAGATGCAACACCGCTCACGCTAGGCCAGGAGTTTTCCGGTTATGTGGCGCAACTAACCCGGGCGGAGAAAAACCTGCGCGCCATGGCGGCTCCCCTGCAGGAGCTGGCGGTGGGCGGGACGGCAGTGGGAACCGGTTTGAACACGCATGCAGAATTCGGCGAGCGGGTGGCAGCGGTGTTGCGCACACGTTGCGGCTTGCCATTTGCCAGTGCAGAAAACAAATTTGCCGCCTTGGCCGCCCATGATGAGATGGTGGCAGCGCACGGTGCCCTCAAGGCGCTGGCAGCAGCACTGATGAAGATTGCCAACGATATACGCTGGCTGGCATCGGGGCCGCGTTCGGGGCTGGGTGAATTGCGCATCCCGGCCAACGAGCCAGGCAGTTCAATCATGCCGGGCAAGGTCAATCCTACTCAATGCGAAGCGATGACCATGTTGTGCTGCCAGGTGATGGGTAACGATGTGGCAATCAGTATCGGTGGCGCTTCCGGTAATTTCGAGCTGAACGTCTTCAAGCCCGTGATTGCGCATAATTTCCTGCAAAGTGTGCGCTTGCTGGCTGATGGTATGCGCAGTTTTGACGAGCATTGTGTGCGCGGCATAGAGGCCGATCGGGAGCGCATAGCGGACTTGATGGCGCGCTCGCTGATGCTGGTGACGGCCCTGACACCGCATATCGGTTACGACAAGACGGCGCACATTGCCAAGGAGGCACATCGCAAGGGGACGACGCTGCGGGAAGAGGCGCTTGCTTCCGGATATGTCACTGCCGAAGATTTCGAGCGCTGGATCCGGCCCCAGGATATGACCGGGCCGACATAACAGTCCTCTTCATTTTTCGGCATGCGATACATGTACAAGAGTCCGTGCACTGCAGCGCAATGCACGGACTCTTTTTTGCGACGGTCGTTTAGCGTCGGTGGACTACAAGGAGGAGGAAATGGCGCATGAAAATAACTGACACTTTCCCTTACCTTGATCCTTAGACAGCTGCGTTCGTATTAACGAGGTGTGCCGCGACGTACCATGTTGACGATAGCTAGCAGAATGACTGCACCCAACAGCGACACCAGCAAAGAGCCTATGCTGAAATCATTCTGGTTGATCGTACCGGTACCAAACAAAGGAGCCAGCAACCAGCCACCCAGCAATGCGCCCACGATGCCGACGATGATGTTGAGCAACATGCCCTGTTGAGCATTGGTACGCATGATGATGCTAGCCAGCCAGCCTAAAATACCCCCGATAACGATCCAGATAATAAAATTCATATTGACCTCCTAGTTAAAAAATCGTTGCAACGAACTGCCGCCACAACGGGTTAAAGATTCGACCCAATGAACTGCTTGGAGTACACGCTGCATTAGCTCCAGCGTTTCCGACGAAAGCTTCACCTTTGCCGACCGGCGGATTCATTGAGCACCCTCTACTGCAACTGGCCGATGATGCCCAGCCCTAACCATTTTGTTCAACTCATTCAGAGGCCATGTGCCGCTGTCCTACGTTGGATTAGGCAAAGCTTGGGGCCTGTGGTTCACTGCTATGAACGATCACCTCCTTTCGTTACCAAAGAAAAATTACCCACCTGTGTCCAGCCCCTGCGGGCCCCGCTGAGATGTTCATCAGGCAGCAGGTGGGAGCAAACTACGGGCCAGCCTCTGATGACGTGCATTCGGAGGAGAAAGTAAGCGCCGGATTGCTTCGTTATGCTTTGGCATGCATTGGTTTCAGCTATGACTGAAAACAATAGCGATGCAGATATTTAAAGCATTTTTTCAACCAGAAGGCTTGCATGCCCCGATTAATGACAGTTCAGATGGTGAGGCTTAACGGCCTTATCAGGAACAGGGGCATTGAGGGGCGAAAGTAGGAGCAAGAGGCAAGCAAACCGCGTTTGATGGAACGGGCATGTTCACCAGAAAATGCGTGGAAACGTCCTTTATGAAGCCGTTCTGAACCTGTGCTATTCCATGACGATCCCCTAGGCGGGGTTTTGGGTTGATTGATAACAAGACAGGGATTGTTGCGTTGAGTAAGCTTTCGCACACACTGAACAAAGACCATGCTGGTTATTGAGGTAGACCGGGCAAATAGAGGAGTCAAACATGGCATGGATCGCAGAGCAGCGCCTGCATGGCCGTTACAACATTGATGTAGTGGCCGTCACGCTAGCCATCTTGCTGGGACTCAGCGCATTGCTGATTCTTTACCAGGCTTATGCAGGTGCGTCTTTGATGAATATGGTGGTCGGTATCATTCTGCTGTTGGCGGCATTGGCAACAGGCTGGCGGGCCTGCCGGTACAGACGCAATGCTCCAGAGGAGATGGCCGGATTGCCTCCCTTGCTGGAGGCGCGCGTAGAGAACCTGGTGGCGCAACGCACAGCACAGGCACGAGAGCTGATTGCCTATATGGAGGCTTGTCGCGAGCAGGAAAAAAAGGCGCTGGCCCGCAAGCTGCACGGAGACCTGGGATCATCGCTGACCGCTATGTCCCTGCACCTGGCCATGCTTTCCCGCCAGCTTCCCGATACGCCTGCCGTGCAGCATCGCATCAAGGAAATCAAGGCATTACTGGCATCCGCGGCTGACGTCAGCCGGCAGATCCAGGCCGGATTGCGTCCGGAAAAACTGGAATTGTTTGGTTTGAAGGCCGCCATCGAAGAACTGGCGGATTCTGTTTCGCAATCGTCGGGAATAGCAGTCGCTCTTCAGCTGCCACCGCAGGAAATGTCCTTTTCTTCGTCGCTGGAGATTGCCTTGTATCGTATGCTGGAATTGGTCCTCGGTAACGTCGCTCAGCATGCGTACGCGACCCGGGTCGATATTGTGATGGAAGAGACAGCGGGCCGAGTGACGCTGCAGGTGATTGATAACGGTGTGGGATTTGATCTTCGTGAAACACAGGCCGGTGCATACGGATTGCATAGCCTGCGTGAGCGGGCAAGGTATCTGGGCGGGCAGGCCGAGATCCAGGCCGCGCCAGGAAAAGGAACGAAAGTCAGCATCAGCCTGCCACTGGCCCGTCAGCCGGATGCCTTGCAGCGCCGGGCTTGAGCATCTCATTCGATATGCCCGAAAAGACGAGGGAGGTCATCGCCTTTGGTACCTGTGCCGAGAGGGCAGGCCGGTACAGGTGACTGGACGTAGACGAACCGGATATGGAGCCGCTGCAGGCTGCGCCATCCCATTAAATCAGTCGATCAGATTCTGCTTGATCGCATAATAAATGATGTCTGCATTGCTGCTCATCTTCATCTTTTCCAGATTGCGGGCGCGATAGGTGCTCACGGTTTTCACGCTGAGGCACAAGTCTTCCGCGATCCTGGACACGCCCAGGCCCTGGCCCAGCTTTTGAAAGATCTGGTACTCACGCGAGGACAAGGTTTCGTGCAAGGGTTTATCTCCATCCTGAGGTTTCAGATCGGAGGTCAGTAGATCAGCTACTACCGGGCTGATGTACTTGTGTCCTTTCAGGATGGTCTGGATCGCATTGACCAGTTCCGTGGCCAGCGCTTCCTTCTGCACATAGCCGCTTGCTCCACTACGCAGTATTTGCACTGCGTACCGGTTCTCAGGATGCATGGAGAGCATCAATACCGGCAGGTGGGGCTTCTCACGCTTGATCTGCTTGAGGACATCGATCCCGCTTTTATCCGGCATGGCAATATCCAGCAGTACGATATCCCAGTCCTGGGAGCGAATCAGCCGCATGGCTTCCTGGGCGGTGGCGGCTTCACCGGCAATCTGCATATCCGGGAAATCGTCGAGAAAATAATGAATGCCGGCACGCACGACAGCATGATCATCCACAACCAGGATCTTCGTCGTAGTGGTCAGCATAAGGATGCCAGCTCCTTGGAAATGACGCCCGTAGCGGCGTGCAAGGCAAGGGAAAAATACGGATATGACATAGTTTCTGCTTGTTCCTGCAAACGCTTGTACCTGCAATTTTTCATAACCGGCTGCTGATTATGAAAAATTATTTCAATAAAGAAGGTCCATTAACGAGGCCGCTAGGGTAAGAATCTTTTCTGAGCGGATAGGACTTGGTTTGATGCCTAACGATCATGGCACCAAAATGTGAGAGCAAGTTTGTGCTGTAGCAAGAGAATGAGTGCTATCTTTCCTCGGGGTAACATCATGTAACAAGTTATCCTTTGGTCGTGCTTAAGAAATAGGCAGGATGGAGGCGAACTTGTTTGAGAAGAGCGATGTCGCGCTGCGAGTCTCAATCAAATGCAATATTGTAGAAAATGGAAAATGCACTGCGGCTTCCTGCTTCGGCTTCCAGCGTCAGGCGACGGGTCAGTTGATAGCGTAGCAGCAGGACGCTGGTAAGATTTTCCAGGCCCTGGCGATAGCTCACATATAGCCGTGACGAAAGCTGTTTTCCCACGGTAACGATACGTTCCTCCAATCCCTCGCCAGTCGTAGTGAGACTGAGGGTGTCCAGCCCAAATGCATTGGCGATACGTGACTGCGTGCCGGATGATTCCCTGCCGCTTAACAGCGCACCGGCAGCAGCCTGCAAGACGGAAAGGTCTCCCTGTGCCACCGCGTCCAGGCCACGGCCCAGCACCAGCCAGGACAATTTGTCGGCGTCAGGCAGCGGTGGTTCGGATACCAATACGATGCGCGGTGCCAGCACCGTGCCGCCTATCGAGACCCCGGCTGCCACTTCCTGGTCCCGCTTCATCGCCAGGATATTCAGACCGGGATTATTCATTGGGCCGCTGAATTGCAGGACGCCGCGTTCAATATCGAGTGCTCGTCCATAGGCGGTAAAAGTGCCCTTGGCCAGGCTGAGTGTGCCTTGCGCCTGTAGCGTGTCATCGGCGCCGTTCACAATACGCACTTCGCCGACCAGGTGGGCATCCAGACCTTGTCCCGTAAGCGTAATGCCATCACCCAGCGCCACCCGCACGTCAAGTGCGAGCGGGAAGGGGACAGCCTGCTTCTCCTCCTGGCCGACGATGATGACGTCACTGGACAGGCTGGGCATATTGGCCTGACCGACGTCGAAGAATCCTGAATCCACCTTGAACTGCCCTACGACCGCCGCTTCTCCCTTCTGCATCGTGATGCGGCTGTCACCGCTCAGTGTCAGGCGGCGATCGGCACGATTTAGCAACTGATAACGACGGACTTCCAGCGCCAGTTGCACATCAGGTTGAGCACCGCCGAATACGATAGGGCCGGAAAGGTCGATATGTCCGTCTTCATGGGCAAAGCGCAGCGTCTCGATCTGCAGGCTAGAGTCGTCGAAGTGGCCAAGCAGCGTCCCTTGCCGCAGATCGATACCGATATCGGGAAGGAACAGGCGCAGTGCATTGCCCTGCAGTGCACCGTCCAGCAGCGGCTGGCCCACAGTACCGGCTATGGTTACCTGGCTATCCAGCCGCCCGCTGGCGATCAGCGAAGGCGAGATGAGCGGACCGGCCCAGCCGATGTCAGGCACATCCATCTTCACCGTTCCTGCCAGCCGGGTATCGGGCGCGAATTCGATTTGCCGGCCGCGTCCGGTTGCGGTTGCATTAACGGAAATGTGGCCGAGTTTTTCTCCTTCTGCCAGCATGCGCAATACCAATTCATTACCTTTTGCATTGGCATCCACGACCAGCGTACGCAAGCCCAGCGGCAGGGCAGTCTGCCCCAGGATTTCCACATCGCCGCTATCGCGCGTGAACGAAAGTGTGCCGGACAGCGTTTTGTTCTTGCTGAGATCCCAGTTGCCGCTCAATACCATGTCAGTACGTAAAGGAATCTCTTCCCCAAATAGCGACAACAGTTTTCCCAGTTGCAGGCGTTCTATGTGTCCACGCGTAGAAAGACCGCGCTGATTGTTTTCAAAACGTTCCAGCTCGATACTGCCCGTATCGGTATCGACAAAAAAATTCTCCAGCCGGGTATTCGCGGCTGACAGCTGCAGCGGCGCAGGCTGGCGCAGGCGAGCATTGACCGCCCCTTTCCCGAGTATCTGGCTGATATTCCCCAGCCAGCGCGGTTGGCTGGCAAGATTATTCAGACCGCCATCTAGTTGTATTGCCCATTGCTGCCTTTGTTCTGAGGCAGCGGCTTGCAGCGTATGACGCGAGGTAGTGCCATCGCCGCGCAGCGTGACGGTATCGGCTTGCACTGTGCCGAGATCCACCTTGCTGGCCGTCACAGTCACCTGTAACGGCGCATTGGCACGCGGCGAAAATTCAAGCTGTGCCGCCAGGGCGTTAACCGCTTGATCTCCCATGCGCAGCACTTCGCCGTGCAGGTCGGCCACGATACTGCGCAGGGAGAAGGGCTGTTTATTATCGAGATGGATATCGGCTTTTCCCTGCAGCTTGCCGAGTTGTATATCTTCCGGCAGGCGCAGCTGCGATGCGTGCCATTCGAGCTGAAGGCGGGGAGCGTCCAGGTTGCCGCTTGCCTGGCCATTGGCTTGCAACACGCCCGCCAATTGCGGGCTTAACTGATTCAGCTGGGGGGCGTTAATCTCGAAGCTGAGTTTGGAGTTCTGTTCCGACAGCGCACCTTGCATCTGCAGCCGGTTGGCGCCGGCCAGTAGCGACAGGGCGGGAATGTTGAGGGTGTTGCCACGCAGGCGTGCGTTGCCGCTTCCTTGCAGCGGATGGCCGGCAAGGCGACTTTCTTTCAACTCGAAGTGCAGGTCTGCCTGCAGTTCGGGAGTGCGCCTGCCCTGCAAGCCGAAGGTTCCGTTCAATAACAAGTCCGGCAGTTCAGTGAAATTGCCGAGATCCGCCAGCTTGAAACGCTGCAGTTGTCCTGTTGCATCGAAGGCCTGTTCCTCATTCAGTTGCACGGAGCCGGAGAAGGAGGCAATCCCGTTGCCGATGCGTAGCGCCGCTTCCGGTATCGTGACCACTTGTTCTGAAACGGAAGCCCGCGCATTCAGCGTGATGCGATTGCGATCCAGGGGCTCGCTCAGATCCAGCGCTATGTCCTGCCGGCCATCAGCATGTTTCAGGGTGGCGCTGCCTGAAAGGCGAGTGGCACGCAGGCGCTGATCGAGGTGCTGCAAGTTGAGGCGTTCTGTACGCAGGTTAACGTCGGCTTTGGCCCCGTCCACCTGTCCGCTGCCGGTAATGATGCCGGCCTCGTGTCCGTTGCCCAGCACGGCGCGCAAATCGCGGAAGCGAATGCGCTGCGATTCGCGATGAAATAACAGCGACAAGCTGGTAAGCGGTATACGGTCAAGGTTGAGCAGGCCGGCATCGGCATTGTTCACCGTCAGCCTGCCTTCCCCATCGGCCTGTGCCAGCAGCCTGATGTCCAGCCTGGTGAGCGGTAAATCGGGACCGAAGTCCTTCAGGTTCAGCGCGCGCACGGCGAGATCGGCTTCGCCCAGCATCGCTTCCGAGAAAGGGTGAAGCTGCACATGCCCCTGGAGTTGCAGGCGATTGATCGCGAGATCGGCCCGTGCCATCAGGTCTTCCAGCGAACCGTCCAGGGTCAGTTCACCCTGTAATCCCACGTTTTGCTGTTCCACGCGTCCCTGCGCCTTGCTGCTGAAGCGGGCATTGACGGGATAGGGGCGGGTCGCCGAAAGGCTTGCCCTGCCTTGCAGGGCAGCTTCCACTTCACTGCTTTCCTGAGCGGATTGCAAGGCAAGACGTTCGAGATCCAGTACATACTGCTTGCCATCGAAGTTCAGCCTGAAATCAAGCCGGTTCAGTTCCACCAGCCTGACTGCATCCTTGTTGACTTCGCCACTGCCGAGAGTGACCCTGTCGATCTGCAGATCAACAGGTGAGCGGATACTGTCCGGCAAGCGTGCCGGCTGGTCGTCTTGCTCCGGCTGTTCTTTCAGCACGATAGCGAGGTGTTCAACCTGCAGTTGCTGCACATGCAGCCGCCGCTGCAGCAGCGCAATCGGGCGCCATGACAGGTCGACGTCAGATAAGGTAATAGTCTGACCCGGGTTGTCGATAACCAGCTGCTCCATCGTTATGCGGTCGGATAAGCGACCCGCCACACCCTGTGCCTGCACGTTGCCGCCGGTCAGGGATGGCAGGGCCGAGAATGCGGCACGCGTACCACTGGCAGTACCCAGCAGCCAGAACAGGAAAATGACGAGCGCCAGCAATACGGCGAGCAGGACCCGCCATACGGACTTGAACCGGGAGCGTCGTGCCGGCGGCTGGGTGTTGTGCATATCAGAAGCCATAACCGATGGAGAAGTGCAGGCGCCAGTTACCCGACTCCTGGGCGCGCGCGGCATCCAGGTTGACGGGGCCTACGGGGCTGCGCCTGCGAACGCCCACGCCGCTACCGTGCTTGAACTGGAAGTCGCTCCAGGAATCGGCGGCATCGCCTGCATCGGTGAATACGGCCACACCCCATGCCGGCGTGAAGTGATAGATCACTTCAGCACTGGCGACGCCCAGGACAGTACCGCCCACGATAGCGCCGCTTTCTTCCACGCCCAAGGTATTGAATGCGTAGCCGCGCACGCTTTGGTCGCCACCGGTACGGAACAGCAGATCGGAAGGTACTGTCTCGCGCCCGGCTCCTGAGACCTGGCCGACCTGGGCGCGCAGCACGCCGGTCCAGCGTGGTGCCAGCGGAATGAACCAGTTGGTCTGGGCCAGCACGCGCACGATATGGTTTTCATTGACGAGTCCGGCGGGACCGGCGCCCAGTTCGATGGAACTGACATTGCCGCGGCGCGGCGCCAGCGTATTGTCGACCCGTCGCCGCAGGTAGGAATAATTCAGCAGCAACGCTTCGCGATTATTGCGCAGCGTTTCACCGATGCTTTGCCGGTCGGAGTAGTACATCAGGCTCCAGGATTGTTCGCTGCGCGTGAGTATCCGGTTCAGCCGGGCACCGGCGCGCAGCCGGTCGGTGATCTCTCCCGTGATTTCGCGGCGCTCATAATTGACCGCAACGCTGGGTCTCCAGCCTATATCCAGTGGCTGGAAAAACAGTTCACTGCCGGCTGAACGCGTATTGCGGTCCAGCAGTACATCGGATTCCAGCCGCCAGTTGCGCTGATTGAGATTCCTGTTCAGCCAGCGGGCCTGCACACGCGGTCCGCTATCAGTGGAAAAACCTATACCCAGCGATAGTTGCTTTTGCTCGTACTCATTGACAGTGACGAGGATCGGGACCCGGTTCGGATATGCAGGGTCGGGCTCGATGGTGGCAAAGACCGAGCGGAAATAGCCGGTATCCTGCAAACGTGCCTGCAGCTCATTCAGCTTGTCCTGGGTGAAGGGGTCGCCCGGCTTGATAGGATTGATCGTATCAATGACCGCTGGCGAATAGCGTTCCAGCCCTTCGATCTTCAGTTCACCGAAAGTGAAAGCAGGGCCGGAATCGATATCGACCGTCAGTTCTGCGGTGTTTCGCTCCGGGTCGATGCGCGCCTGGCTGGCTGCAATTTTGGCTGCCGGATAGTTGCGCACCAGCAGTTCAGCCAGCAGCGCATTTTTTGCGCTGTCCCAGTCTTTTTGCCGGAATGGTTCGCCTGCCGGTAATTCCCAGCGGCGGCGCATCAGGTTCATGCGCCTTTCGTCTTGTGCTTCGCTGGCAATAGGACCCCGGAAATTAAGGGTGACCTTCTCCACGACGGTACGCGGGCCCGGCGTGATCTGAAAGCGCGCAATCCAGCGCCCGTCTTCCTGTACCAGGCTGCGTTGGACAACAGGTGAAAAATACCCTTCAGTCGACAATAACTGGCGCACCTGCCGCGGGGTGATATCGACCAGCCTCTGCAATTCAGGCAGCGTGACTTCCTCGTTGTCGGTATGCCGTCCGATTTGCAGGTGTTCGTTCAGTAGATCTGTCAGTTCTCCTGCGCCCTCGATCTGGATCGCATAACCGTCAAGCGTTTGGGCATGGAGACCAGGCAGGAAACATAGCATCACCGAAAAAATCAGCCACCAGGCTGGCTTCATGCAACGAGGCAGCACTGCATGAAAAGTTAAACTTGCCATCGGGGGATTCGACTTTCCACTACGCACCTAAGAGTTTCCTGTAAGAAGGGTTTCCCTATTATATGCGTTTGATTTCCCCAGGGATTGGGAGGGCGCAAAGGGGGCCTTGGGCTCTCAGGGGTGGTCGCTATTAAACGGCAGGGAAGTGGCGCTCCCGGCACACGCCGGAATTGAAGAGGAAGGCATAAAGAGCGCCTGTCGCAATCAGGCACAAGCTATTTCCATGAATGCATGGTTGATGCGCATTGCGTTATCGCAGCGGCGGGCACCACAAAGCTCATCCGGCAGGGAGAACGAAAATGCGGGCAGGCGAGTCCACATGGAGGGAGTGTCTGAAGGCGCTCCCTGCTTCTTGATGGACAGCCGTTAGCCGCAAGGCTGTGCCGGGGAGGCAGGCTTGCTTTGGTGGATGAACAACCGATAAAACGAGGATAAATGCTTGATTGCCTGATCATAGGCGGCGGGCCGGCTGGCTTGATTGCCGCTACTTACCTTGCCCGCTTTCGCCGTAATGTGGAAGTCATTGATGCAGGTTCCAGCCGGGCCAGCCTGATTCCCCTGTCTCATAACTGCCCCGGTTTCCCGGATGGCATCACCGGCGACGAACTGCTGACCAGGCTGCGCGATCAGGCGACCCGTTATGGCGCCCGTCTGGCCGATGGGCGCATCGAGTACCTCAGCCGCAATGAGGCGGGCATTTTCACCGCCATGAACGGGCATGAAGCGATACAGGCCAGGAACGTATTGCTGGCAACCGGTGTGCTCGATATCGAACCGGCCCTGCCCAATCTGGCCGATGCGATACGGCAGGGTTATATAAGGCATTGCCCAATCTGTGACGGTTATGAAATCATCGATAAAAAGGTGGCGGTGATAGGGCAGGGGAAAAGTTTACTGCGCGAAGCGATTTTCCTACGCCATTACACCGATCAACTCACGGTCCTGACCCTGGGGGAAAACATAGGACTGGACGAAAGCGATCATAAGTTACTGCAACAGCATGGCATACGCGTTATCGATGAACCGATAGTCGAGGTCTATATCGAGCATGGCAAGATCGCCGCATTGCGCGGACATGGCGGCACACGGCACCAGTTCGATACGCTGTATTCGGCACTGGGTACCAAGGTGCGTTCCGAACTGGCGCTGGCCCTGGGGGCGGCGTGCGATGACCAGCATTGCCTTGTGGTGGGGCAGGATCACGTAGAGACTTCGATTCCCGGCCTGTATGCGGCCGGGGATGTGGTGAGCGGGCTGAACCAGATCAGCGTGGCAGCCGGCCAGGCAGCGATTGCCGCGACAGCCATCCACAACCGGCTGCGTGATGTCGGTGACCTGAGGCGAAGTTAGGTGCGTGGAAACAGAATAGGATGCCGGGAATTTCTTCGTTTGGATTGCATTTGTACCGGCCCGGCACTGATTGGCGTGCAATTTGTTATCATGCGCACACGCTGCACAATGATGCAGGCAAACAGTCCCTTCCTCTTGCTTCCCGATTCACATTCCCATGGATGCCAAACACGAGATTCGCCCCGGTCAGTCGATAGAACTGCTCAAGGAATTGCATATCCTCACGCGCGACGGGAAACTGAACCAGGATAGCCGGCGCAAGCTTAAGCAGGTGTATCACCTGTATCAGTTCATAGAGCCGCTGATGCAAGAGGTGTTGAAGAAACAACCGGATATCCAGTTGGTGGATCATGGTGCCGGCAAATCCTATCTCGGCTTCATCCTGTATGACCTGTTTTTCAAGCAGCTAGGCGAGTCTGCCAAGAATTCTCACATCTACGGCATAGAAACGCGGGACGAGCTGGTGCAAAGATCAGAGGCGCTGGCGGAAAAGCTTGGGTTCCCCGGCATGTCCTTCCTGAACCTGTCGGTGGCGGAATCCATCGAGTCGGACCGCCTGCCGCCGCGCATCGATATCGTGACGGCGCTGCATGCCTGCAATACCGCGACTGACGATGCGATCAGGTTTGCGCTGAAACGTAATGCCCAGTTCGTGGTGCTGGTGCCTTGCTGCCAGGCAGAGGTGGCCTCCGTGTTGAAAAAGAACAAGGGTAAATCTCTGGGCCGCGATGCGCTGACCGAAATCTGGCGACATCCTATCCATACCCGTGAATTCGGCAGCCAGATTACCAACGTACTGCGCTGCCTGCAGCTGGAAGCGCATGGTTATCAGG